>CADDYR010000074.1 GCA_902810765.1 Chloroflexota bacterium | reverse complement strand
AACGCGAGCGCCGTCGTGGACGTCTGCCGCAGGCTGGAGGGAGTGCCGCTCGCCATCGAGCTGGCGGCGGGCAAGGTGGCAGTGCTGAGCGTGGAGCAGATCGCGGCCCGCCTCGATGACGCCCTCGGCCTGCTCACCGGCGGCAGCCGCACGGCGCTCCCCAAGCAGCAGACGATCCGAGGCACGCTCGAGTGGAGCCACCGCCTGCTGACCCCGACGGAGCGGACACTCCTCGCGCGACTGAGCGTGTTCGCGGGCGGCTGGACCCTCGAGGCGGCAGAGGCGGTGTGCAGCGGGTCAGGGCTTGTGCGCGAGGACGTGCTTGGGGCGCTGGGCGGGCTGGTGAACAAGTCGCTCGTGAGCGTCGAGTCGGAGGGGCACGAAGCGCGGTACGGCGTACTCGAGACGGTGAGGCAGTTCAGCGCCGAGCGGCTTCGCGAGCGAGGGGAGCGCGAGGCGACCCGGCGCAGACACGCCGACTGGTTCGCGGCGTGGGTCGAGCGCGGGGAGCGAGAGCTGACCGGCCGCGACCAGGAGCTGTGGCTCGAGAGGATCGAGCGGGAGCACGACAACCTGCGCGGGGCGATGAGGTGGGCGCTCTCGAATCAGCCCGAGAGCGCGGCCCGCACGGCCTCGGCCCTGTGGCGCTTCTGGTGGGTGAGGGGCTACCTGAGCGAGGGTCTCGCGTGGCTGAACGCGGTGCTCGCGCACTCGTCCGGACTGCCTCCGGCGCTGCGGGCGAAGCTCCTGTTCGCCACCGGCAACCTCGCGTGGAGCGGCGGGAATCGCGCGAGGGCGCGAGAGCTGCACGAGGAGGCGCTTGCGATGCGCCGGGCGATGGGCGACACGGCCGGCGTGGCGCTGTCGCTGAACAGCCTGGGTAACGTCGCGCTGGACGAGGGTGACGATGAGGCGGCGAGAGCGCTGTTCCAGGAGAGCCTCGAACGCTGGAGGGAGGTGGGGGGCAGGCGGGGCGAGGCGCTGGCTCTGAACAACCTCGGCGAGGTGGCGCACGACCGCGGCGACCTCGAGCTGGCGGCCGAGCTGCACGAGCGGAGCTTGCCCCTGTTCGTCGAGGCCGGGGACTCCTGGGGCGCTGCGCTCGCCCTCGAGAATCTCGGCAAGACCGCTCACGACCGCGGGGATTACGAGCGCGCAGAGGAGCTGACGCGCGAGGGACTCGGGTTCTTCCGCCAGGTCGGCGACAAGCGCGGCATCGCGTACTGCCTGGAGATCCTCGCGGAGGCAGCGGGCTCGGCGGGGAGCGCGAAGCGCGCCGCCCGGCTCTTCGGCGCCGCCGAGGCACTGCGCGAGACGATCCATACCCCCGTCCCCCCGGCCGAGCACGAGGGCAGGCGCAGAGTGGTCAGCTCGATCCGTGGCGTGCTTGGCGACATGGAGCTCGCGCGCGAGTGGGCCGCGGGGCGTGCGATGCCTCTCGACGAGGCGATAGCCTACGCCCTACACCCCACCTCCTGACCTGAGGGCGCGCTCGAACATCTCCCTCGTCGCGTCGAGGCAGCCCTCTCCGCAGCACGGCAGGCTGCCGACGCCCACGATTCTGCGGTTCCGCATCCTCGGAAACGCGATGGGTGGCGTGATCCGGGTGCCGTCGGGCAGCATTACAGTGGGGGTGCCGCGCACCCCGTACCGCTCGCGCCCGAGCCGCCTCTCCTCGAGCACCGCTCGTCGCGCCTCGCCGCTCCCGACCTCCTGCTCGATCCGCTCGGCGTCCAGCCCCACCTCGCGGGCCAGGTCGAGGAGCACGTCCGGGCGGCCTATGTTGCGCCCCTCCCCAAAGAACGCCGTGCGGATGCGCAGGTCGTACTCGTGGGCCGCCTCCTCGTCCTGTCGCGACGCCGACCACACGGCCTCGAACGCCGGCAGGGTGGTCTCCGGCCAGTCATCGCCCGGGTAGGGCGCGAACCTGGCATCGGGCTCCTGCAGCGCCGCGAGCCACCACTCCTGCTCGAGGATGTCCCGAGGTGCGGCCTCTCCGCCGTTCACCTCCAGCGGGAACGGCCTGACCCGGAGGCTGACCCGGCCGCGATACTCCTGCCTGACCCTGTTCAGGCGCACCGCCTGAATGTAGCACCACGGTCAGTAGTACTCCGCCCACTCCCACAGCTCGGCCGCGCCCGATTGCATACCTGGTCTCCTCCCGTCCAGACCATCGTCCAGCGGCCTCACATTACCACATCCGACCCCACGAGGTCACACCCGGGCCCACACGCTCGAGGTAGCACACACGCAACTGGCGCCCAGCCAATGGACAGTCATTACGATACGAGCCGGAAGCGCATCTCGAGGACGCCCGGCGGTGCCGGAGGCCGGCCCGGAGCGCTATAATAGCTCTCCGCGCTTGCGAAAGGGTGTGCTGTGTCCTGGCCCACGATATTCCTCGACGACGGCGGCGTGATGAACGACAACGTGGTACGGGCGGTCCAGTGGCGGAGGCTCGTCGGCGAGCTCCTCGCACCGCGTCTCGGGGGCGCTCGGGAGGCGTGGTCCGAGGCGAACCGGGTAGTGTCCGAGCGCTTCTTCGAGCCCGACGCCTGGCGCGAGCGCCTCGAGTCGTACCCCGAGCTCGGGGAGCTCTATCGGCGATACCTCCTCGACTGGCTGGCGGGCATGTGCGAGCTCGTGGGCGTGACGACGCCATCTGAGGAGGATGCAGTGGAGCTCGCCCGGGAGGTCGAGAGGTTCGTCACCCGGAGGGTAAGGGCCGCGTTCCCGGGAGCGGTGGACGCGATCCGGGCGCTGCACGCCGGGTCGCACGCGCTGCACACCGCCTCGGGCGAGATGTCCTCGGAGCTGGAGGGATACCTGAGCGGGATGGGGGTGCGAGAGCTGTTCGGCAAGCTCTACGGGCCGGACCTCGTGGGCGTCACGAAGACGGGTCCGGAGTACTACGAGCGTGTGTTCGCGGACGCCGGGGTGAGGCCGTCCGACTCGCTCGTGGTGGACGACAGCCCCGCTGCCGCAGGTTGGGCTCGGGAGGCGGGCGCCCGCACCGTGCTCGTCCTTCCCGCCGGGACGGACGGCTCCCCTGCCGACCTCACCATCCGCTCCCTCGCCGAGCTGCCACGGATGTTCGCACGTTGCGGCTGGATCGGCTAGGGCTCGGAGGTACGGGCCGCGCTAGTATCCGCGCTCGAGGTTGACGACGTTCCTCAGGGGCTCACCCTGGAGCCAGCGGCGCAGGTTGCTTATGAAGAAGTCGAGCACCCGTCGCGACGACAGAGGCGAGTGCCCAGACGTGTGGGGGGTTATGAACACGTTCGGCAGGCCCCACAGCGGGTGCTCGGGCGGCAGGGGTTCGGGGTCGGTGACGTCGAGGTAGGCCGCGGCGATCCAGCCCTCCTCGAGCGCCCTCACCAGAGCCTCGGTCTGCACTATCCTGCCCCGCGCGATGTTCAGCAGCACCGCGCTCGGCTGCATCGCCCGCAGCTCGGGCTCCCCTATCAGCCCCGCCGTCTGCTCGGTGAGCGGGGTTGCGATCACCACGTAGTCCGAGAGCCCGAGCATCTCGTGCAGGCCGTTAGGGGTGTACATCCGCTCGACGTGCTCGGAGGGCTTGCCGCTCGCCCTCATGCCCACGACGTGCATGCCCAGGCCCCTCGCACGCCGAGCTATCGCCGTGCCGATCCCGCCCGTGCCGATGATGCCGAGTGTCTTGCCCCCTATCTCCTCGGAGGCCACTCCCTGCCACTCCCGCCGCTCGAAGCGCTCGACGAGCACCCTGAGCCGCTTGGCGTGCATCAGCATCATCGCGATGACCCACTCGGCTATCGGCTCGGCATACAGCCCCGCGCTGTTCGTCACGATCCCCCCGAACCCCTCGAGCAGGGGCAGCAGGTGCTCCACTCCAGCGCTCGAGACGTGCACCCACTCGATCGTGGGATACTCCTCGAGTAGCCGCTGCATCGCCTCGTTGCGGATGTTGCCCCGCATAAGCACCCTCGGCGCCTCGGCCCCCTCCACGCTGCCGTCCTGGTCCACGAGCCGGACCCTGATCTGGGGATCAACGCTCGCGACCCTCCCTGGGAACTCCTCCTCGACGGAGCGCGGAATCAGCACTTCGACTGCAGGCACTAACCAACCTCCCGGTGAATTCCACGGCAGGTTATCGAAGTAGTGTCACGGGTGTCAACCGCACATCGGCCAGCACAGCTCGTACACTTCCCCCTGCACGTCTACGGAGTCCACGGAGGATCCAGCGCGGCGGCTCGCCGTGTAGCCGGCGTTGCAGACGGACGACACCGGAGGAGGCGACTTCTCTCCCTCGGGGGGTATGTCCCGATACCGGGCTTGCACTCCTGCGCTCGCCCGGTCACCGTGCCCGCCGTAATCCTCGCTCTGGCCCTCCGGCTCAGGGATGGATACTGGAGTTCGGGGCCCGGGAGCTAGCTCAGCGCAAGGACGAGCATCGCACCCAGACAGAGGCCGGGGCCGTAGGGCATGTACTGCCCCCTGCGCCCCCGCCCGGAGGCCAGCAGCGCGACCGCGAACACCCCCGCGAGGATCATCCCCCAAAGCAGCGCCGGGAACAGCTTGTCCAGTCCCGTCATCGCGCCGATCATCCCTGCGAGCATTATGTCGCCTGTGGCGATGGCCTCGACCCGCAGCAGCAGGCGTCCCAGCAGGTACAGGAGGACGAAGACCAACACTCCGAGGAGCGCCGCGATCACGCACGAGAGCACGCCCTCCGTGCCGGCCAGCGCGTTCAGCGCCACGCCCGACACCACGCCCACGAGCACGAGCGCCGGGTAGACGAGCCTGTGCCACAGGTCAATCAGGAGCGCGAGGGTCAGCTGCAGCACGAACGCGACGATCACGAGCACCACCGGGAGGGAATCGTGCCTGAAGTAGGCGGCGAGCGCGAACACGACGCCGAGCCCTAGGCCGAGGACGTGCTCGCGAGCGAGGCTGTCCGCTCCCGCCATAGTCAGCAGCCCCACGCCACCCGTCTTCCAGCTGTCGCGGCGTGGAACCACCCACGCCGCGTGACCGGCGAGAAAGCCTCCCAGGAGGCCGACGAGCATCGTGATCGCGAGCTGAGCCGTGCTCAAGTGACTTTCCTGCTTCTCCGCAAGTGTAAACCGTCCGGACCATTTATTGAAGGGCTATCGTGAGCCGTGGCCGCCGGCTGGCCTAGTGGCCCATCGCCTTGAATGCGCTCATAAAGACTGGTATCGCCGGCCCGAGGAGCACGACAAACAGCGACGGGAAGATGAAGAACACCATCGGAATGATGATCTTGATCACCGCCTTGTGCGCCAGCTCCTCAGCGCGCTGCCGGCGCCGCAGGCGCATCTGCTCGGCCTGGTTGTGCAGCGTGCGTCCGATGCTCATCCCCACCTCATCCGCCTGGACGATCGCGCTGACGAAGAGCTGCATCTCCTGAACGCTCACGCGCTTCGACATCCCCCTCAACGCATCCCGCCGGCTCTTGCCGAGCTTCATCTCGCCGAGCGCCGTGGCGAACTCCTGCGCGATCTCGTTGTCCCACTTGTGGACGACCTCCTGCATCGCGGCGTCGAAGCCCAGGCCCGCCTCCACGCTAATCGTCAGCAGGTCGAGCGCGTCCGGCAGCTGCAGCAGCACCTTCTTCCTGCGCTGCTTGACCCTCTGGCTGAGCCAGATGTCCGGCAGATAGAAGCCGACGGCGAACCACAGCGGGCCGAGAAGCGCGTGGTGGGTCAGCAGAGCCCCGAGCACGCCCGCCAGGAGGCCGATGGCGGTCTTGAGCGCCACGAACTGCGGCAGCCGCATCCCCCTGGGATGCCCCGCCGATGCGAGCGCGTCCATCATCCTGCGCTGCTGCCCGGCGGGCAGGACCCTCAGCACGACTCCCGAGACGAGCCGGGTGAGCGGTCGCACGAGGTCTCCTACGAACGAGGTCCTGGTCTGCCGCCTGGGACCGTAGCTGAACGGCGATACGAACATCGCCAGCCTTCGCTGCACGCGGCTGGGCGTTCCGGCGAGGAACAGCCCCCCGCACAGCGCGAGCACTCCGAGCGCCGCGAGGATAGGCGGACCGAAGCGGGTCAGCGGCGTGGCGTGCATCGGCTCGGCGGACCTGCCGGGGTTCACGAGCGGCAGGTTGCCGGTGTGAATGGGCGAGGCCGGCAGGTCGGTCTGCGCGCGCGCGGCGTAGGCGTAGGTGAACGTCGCGGACGATACCACGCCGTCCCTCCTCACCTCGACGCGCACCGTTACCGGCGAGCCGGGGGAGGCCCTGGTGGTCGAGGTGTATGAGAGCTGGTAGCCCTGATGAAGCTGCTGGGAGATGTTGCCGAACAGGTCCTTCAGCGCGTTCCCGTTCGAGGCCTCGTAGTACTTGCCCCCGGTGCTCTGTGCGATGGTCTCGAGCGCCTGCGTGTTGGCGTGCTTGCCGAAGGCGATGGTGTACACGGGGACGTGCAGGGCATTCACCTGCTCGAGCGCCTCGCTCTGGCTCAGCGTGCTCTTCCAGTTGGCGCCGTCGGTCATGAGCACGACCAGGTGCGGGCTGGGGCCGCGGCTGGCCTCCCTGGAGGCCACCACGAGCGCGTCGTTGAGGGCCGTGTTCGGGCTCAGCTTGAGAGAGTCGATCGCGTGGCTCGCCGCGTCGGCGTCGCCGGTGAGCGGGGTCACGAGCTTCGCTTCCGTGCCGAAGGACACGACCCCGACCTTGTCGTTCAGCGCCAGGTTGTCCACGAAGTTGTGGGCGGCCTGCCTGGCGTCACGGAACGGCTTGCCCCGCATGCTCCTCGAGGTGTCGAGCGCGAGCACCACGTTGATCGGCGTCGCCTGTTCGTAGTACGGGTACACCTCGACGTCGGGCTGGGACACCCCGTTCTCGGTCACCCTCACCTCGCTCGAGGAGAGGTCCGTCACGGGCAGGCCGTGCTCATCCGTGAGGCTGAGAGTGACCGCCACGTTCGGCTGGTCGTTCACCGTGGGATTGGACAGCTCGAGTCTGTCCTGCGCGTTCGCGCCGTACGGCACGAGTACGAACAGCGCGAACAGGCACAAGGCCACTCGGGCCATCAGGGTCGCGGCGGAGGTGACCTTCTTCATTCCTTCTTACACCTTGATCGAGACTATGCGGTTCATCACGAAGTAGCCGAACGCTATCATCACGAGCGCGACTACGCACATCACGCGACCCATCGTGGTCGTGAACAGGGTGCTCATGTATGCCCTGTCCATCATGTAGATGATCGCCGTCAGCCCGAACGGGACGACCGTGATGAGCTTCGCGCTTATCCGTCCCTGGGAGGTCAGTACCTTGATCTCCCTCTTGATCCGGAGCCGCTCGCGGATCGTGAACGCGATCGTGCGCAGGATCTGAGCTAGGTTACCGCCCACCCGATACTGGATGTTGATCGCGGTGACGAGCATATCCAGGTTGTCGTTCGGCACGCGGTCCACCAGTCGCTTGAGCGCCTCCTGCTGGCTGAGGCCGAGCTCCTGGTCGACCACGACGCGGCCGAACTCGGTCGAGATCGGCTCGGGCATCTCGCGCGCCACCAGGTTCAGCGCCTGAGGGAGGCTCGAGCCCGCCTCGAGCGCACCCGCGAGCACGTCGATCGCGTCCGGAAGCTGGTTGTCGAACCTGCGCATGCGCAGCATCCGCTTCACCGTGAGCACCGGCCACATCGCGTTGTAGCCCAGCACCAGTCCGACGACCAGCGCGAGCACCCGCACGAAGGCGCCGCCTCCGGGAGCGAGGAGCATCGCGATCAGCCCTACTATCCCGCCGAGCATGATCTGGATGAACAGGAAGCGCGACGGCAGCATCTCGATCCCGGCGAGCTGCAGCCTCCTGCGCAGCCCGGGGATCACGCTCAGCCCCCGCAGCATCTCGTGCATCCTGAGGATAATCCGGTCGGAGCCCTGTCTGTTCCTGGGCTCGAGCGCCACGGCGTCGTCCGTGTAGCGGCCGATGTTCACCCGCAGTCGCTCCTGCCAGCGTCTGTGCGTGAGGTACGACGCGAGCCCCGCGAAGAACGCGAACACGCCCGCTCCCACGAGTATCCCGGCGATTGTTGTCGGACCGATCATGTGTGTCTCCTCTCCGCCGCCCCGCTAGTCCACCTGGAAGATCGAGGGAGGCAGGTGTATGTTGTTCGCCGCGAGCTTGTCGAGGAACTTCGGCCTGATGCCCTTCGCCGTGATCTCGCCCACGACCTTGCGCCCGACGAGGCCGACCTGGCGGAACTCGAAGATGTCCTGGAGCACGATCGTGTCGCCCTCCATCCCCTGCACCTCCGTCACCTTGACCACCTTGCGCGAGCCGTCCTGCAGGCGCTCCTGATGCACGATCACGTCTATGGCGGACGCTATCTGCTCACGGATAGCTCGCAGCGGCAGATCCACTCCCGCCATCAGCACCATCGTCTCGATACGCGCGAGGGTGTCGCGCGGCGAGTTCGAGTGGGCGGTGGTGAGCGAGCCGTCGTGGCCCGTGTTCATCGCCTGGAGCATGTCGAGCGCCTCGCCGGAGCGGACCTCGCCCACGATGATGCGGTCCGGGCGCATGCGCAGCGAGTTCACGACGAGATCGCGTATCTTGATCTCGCCCTTGCCCTCGGCGTTCGCCGGGCGCTTCTCGAGGCGCACCACGTGCCGCTGGTGGAGCTGTAGCTCCGCGGCGTCCTCGATGGTCACTATGCGCTCATCGCTCGGGATGAAGCTCGAGAGCACGTTCAGGAGCGTCGTCTTTCCGGAGCCAGTGCCTCCGGATATCACCATGTTCAGCCGGCCCCGGATGCACGCCTTCAGGAAGTCGAGGAGCGCTGGCGTGAGCGTGCCGAACTGCAGCAGGTCGTTCGCCGTCAGCGGGTCGGTCGCGAACTTCCGGATCGTCAGCACCGGCCCGATGAGCGAGAGCGGCGGGATGATCGCGTTCACGCGCGAGCCGTCCGGCAGGCGAGCGTCCACCATCGGCGAGTTCTCGTCGCAGCGCCTGCCCAGTGGAGTGATGATCCTGTCAATGATCCGCCGGACGTGCTCTTCGTCCTCGAACTTCACGCTCGTCTCCTCGAGCCTGCCGTTGCGCTCGACCCACACCTGGTCGTAGCCGTTGACCATGATCTCGGTTATGGACTCGTCGTGCAGCAGCGGCTCGAGGGGACCGAACGCCAGGATCTCCGCGGCGACCACGTCGAAGAGCCGCGCCCGGTCCGGCCTCGGCAGCTGAATGTTCTCCTGCTCGAGGATCTCGCTGAAGAGCATCTCTAGGGTGCGCCGCACCTGCAGCAGGTTGTCGCTGTCGAGGTTGGCGGACGCGTCCGTCTCCTCGAGCAGCCTGCGCTGCACCCGCGCCTTGAGCTGCTGCCAGTTCACGCGCGCGGAGGACGTGCTCTCCCCGATCGAGGCGGACACGGTCGGGGGAGCGACGCGGCGCTCCGGCTCGTGCCCGTTCGTCTCGTAGTCGGGCTGGTCCTCGCGGTTCAGTCTCTTCGCTATCGAAAAGCTCATGTTACCCCCTCCTGATACCCGATCACGCGTTCTGTGCCGTCACGGGCACCTCGGCCCGGCCCTTCTCGGCCTGTCGGCTGCTCCTGAGTAGCGCCGATATCCTGGTCCTCTGCCGCTTCTTCGCGGCGCGCTCGTGGACGTCGAGCTTCTCCGCGAGCTCGCGGAAGCTCCTGGCAGGGCCGAAGCGCGACCTCTTCACCGCCACCGGACTGCCCTTGTTCACCGCAGGCACCAGGCTTCCTCCGTACGACTTGATCTTCATCGCGACCTCGACGCGCAGGTGCTGCTTGATGTCCTCGAGGCTCACGGCCCCCTTGCTGCCGACCCTGTTGAGCAGGAGGAACAGCTTCTCCGGGGGGTAGCCGAGCTTCGCCGAGAGCTGCAGAAAGCGCGCGGTGTTGCGCAGCGCGGGCACCTCGGGCGTGCTCAGAAGCACGATCTGATCGGCGGTATCTAGCGCGGTCATCGCGATCGCGTCGAGCACCGGCGGCGTGTCTATGATGATGTAATCCGCCTGCTTGCGCAGAGCCGCGAGGATCTTCGAGAACTGCTCGGAGGTGATCATCTCCGCGTGCTCGATCTCCGACGGCCCCAGCAGCACCTGTACGCCGCTGTCGTGTCGGGCCATGATCTCGTTCAGCAGGTCCTCGTCCAGCTCCTTGATGTGGGCGATCAGGTCGGTGATGTTCGCCGAGTGGTCCAGGTCGAGGAACACTCCTACGTCGGTGGACTGCAGGGCGGCGTCCACGATCACCACGCGCTTCTTCAGGTGGGTGGCGAGCGCGATCGCCGCGTTCACGGCGAGGGTCGTCGTGCCCGCTCCGCCCTTCGCGCTGTGGAACGCGATGACCCGTGCGAGCCTCTGCTTGCTGTCCGATGCCTGCGCCACGATCTGGGACCTGCGGCGCTTCTCGCGGGCGATCAGCCTGCGCAGGGAGCCGACCACGTCCTCGCGGTCCTCGAGGTTGAACAGGCAGAACCGCGCGCCGGCCAGGATGCACTCGTGCGCGAGCTGCGGCGACTCCTCGCTGAACACGACCACCACCGGCACGTCCGGCAGGGCGTTGTCGAGGTTCTCGACCACCGAGGCCGCCCCGGGCGTATCGCCCGAGAGGAGGATGACGTCGGGGTGGTACTTGCGAGCCGCCCTGAGCTCCTCGCCGAATCCGGTACGGGACGTGTGGACCTCGAAGCCGGGCTCGAGCGTCAGCAGCGCGGTCAGCCGCTCCGCGTAGATCACGGAGTCGTCGAGGACCAGGCACTTGATCGAGGTTAGAGTCTGCTCTGGCATTTCTGTCGTGATCTCCTTGACTACCGCAGCGGCTGAGGCTTGCGGAACTTGTACTTCACCATCTCGGAGTCTATTGTCTCGCCGTCGGTCGCGACGGTCGTGTAGCCACCCTTCGCCGGCAGCAGCGCGAGGTCCATCATGCCGCCGGAGTCCTTGGCGAGCTTGAGCGTGACCGCCTGCTGCGGGGTCACGAGCAGCACGACGGCCGTGCCACCGGAACTCCCCGTAGACGTGCTGCTATCGCTACTGCTCTTGCCCAGCACGTCCAGCACCTGGATGTTCTGGAGCGTCTGCTGCGTGGAGGGCTGCTCATCCTGGTCCGTGCCGCTGTCCGAGCTCAGCCGCGTGACCATCTTGACATTGAACGTGACGAGCACGTTCACGTGATCGCCCGGCTGGATAGCCCCTCCCGCGGTCAACAGATCCGTCGCGGGGAGCGGGTAGGCTACCATCCCCTTCGGGATGCTGTAGGACATCTGCCCGGCCTGCTTCGTCGTCGAGAGCAGCGGAGCGGTCACGATCTGTCCCGAGACGATGTTGCTCGCCGAGTATCGGCCGACCGCGTCCTGCACGCTGCTGACGGCCTGGTCGGGCACGAACTCGGCCGGGAACGGCTTCGTGGTGAGCATCGAGGCGGTCACCTCGGTGCCCTGGGGAATGTTCGTGGTGGTAACCACCACCTGGACCTGCTTGACTTGGGCGGCTGCCCTGCGGGCGTTGTTGCTGACCGTCATCACCATGAAGGCGGCGACGACGGCGAGCAGCAGTCCGCCACACATCAGCACCAGTCCCAATCTCTTACGCAATGCCTGATCTCCTCTGGCTTATACGGATCCCGGATAAACACCTACCGAGTGTCGTCCTGATAGCGCTCACGCTTGTCATCCTGAGCCCTTCGCGTAGTTTACCCTCGAGCGAAGCGAAGGGCTCGAGATCCTGCCCCGAGCGGGAGCGAAGGGGTAAACTCCGCGAAGGATCTGTCCCCGTAACCACAGATTCCTCGGCCTCAGAACGACAAATCCATCACCCGGATTCGGTATTCTTCACTGATTTCGAGTTTACGCACGGGTGCTGAATAACGCTTGAAATTCGCGCGCCTGCGCCTGACGGTTTGTTCATACTCGGTCGAGTTTCGGTCGAGGCACGGTGGTGCCGGTGGTGAGGTCTGGTGTAGGTTTCCGGGGCGGGCTCGGTGTCCCGCCCCTTCAGGTTGTCGTCAATTGACAAGATGTACGACGTTCGCATCCGGGCTCGGCGGAGAGCTCGAGCCTCCCGTGGGCGGCCCGTCCACTGGGTCGCTCACAAAGTAGCCACAGATCACGGAGTTGCCGCTTGCCTGTCCACCACAGCCCCCGCCGGAGCCATTCGGGAAGCTCTGGACGCTATCGTAGAACTTGAAGTAGACCCAGCGCTTCAGCGTCACACGGTTGATGTTGCTGTTGGACTGCTTGAAGTAGGGTGGGTTACCATTTGACACCCAGGTCTCGGCGGAGCTTGGGTTCCACAGGTACATCGGGACGATCGCGTAGTTCACGGGCTGCAGCCCCGCTAGATCACCACACGTGTCGGCACCGGCCACGTGGTGCTCTACGAAGTACTGCATCGCGGCCGACATGTTGTTACCCATGTTGCCTTGGATTGTCTCGACTTTATCGCCGTACGCCCCCCCCGGCGTCCATGCTCCCGGCTCCGCATTGCCGCCACCCTGAGACGGTCCCGGCGGGGCAAGGTAGGTCCCCGGGTGCAGCTTGCCGTTCCAGCCGTACTTGAACCAGTACTCGAGCTGACTCTGAACGTCCTGGCCCGTCAGGTTCGCTGGCGGGTTGCCAGCATACGGATCCACTGGCTGTCCATTCGGATATGTGCCGGAGCCGTACTGCGTGATCAGCTGATCGTGATTGGAGGTGATCCCCGAGCTGGTCGTGTTATCGTACGCCGACTTGCGGCCGAAGTAGATCAACTCCTTCCACTGTCCGGTAACGCCGGTGTTGTAGCTCGAGGATCCTGCCCAGAACACTGCCGGCTGTGGGCACTTCTGGTTGGCGGCAGGGGCCGTGATACCCGTTCCCTGATCCCACCGCGTCATTGGCCACGTAGGGCCTTCCGGATACTGCGGCTTTTGGGCCGGGGAGATCTGGGCGGTCGCCCTCGCAGTCGCGGTCATCTTGTTCACGCCGATGAGCGGGGCGAAGAGCGTGGAGAAGTTAACTCCGGTCGCTACCCGGACCATCGACGTGTTGCTCGGCACAGCACCGTTTGAGGTAGGGCTGTTCGCGATCACGTTGCCGTTGACGTCGAGGTACTGCAGGCAATAAGACCCGGCGCTCGCTCCGCATGGGTTGCTCGCCGGCAGCTGATAGCTCGCCGCAGCCGGCTGCCATCCCTTGTTCTTGTTGATGTAGCTCTGCACGGTCGCGCGCACATCCTGATCAGCGACGCTGAACACTATGCCGCCGCTGCTCGAGGAGCCAACCGCGCCGGCGAGTTGGTAGGCGCCTCCCAGTGCTGCGGCGTCCGCAGCGTTCTGCATTGCCCTGCGCTGGCTGTACGTGATGCCGAGATCTATCGAGAGCGCAACGATGCCGATCAGCACTACGATCAGCAGGGCGAACATTACCAGCACCTGCCCGCCACGCGGTTTTCGCAGCTGCTGCATCATCGTCTTGATCAGTACCATAGCTAGTACTCCACCGTCATCTTCGAGGTTGCGGCCATGTCGATATATCCGTTGCCGCCTATCAGGTTCGCGATCAAGGGCGTGATCGGCACGAATCGGTAGTGGATATCCACGACGACCTGCCCGGGTGGCGTCCGAGGGCTTGGTAGCGTGACGCAGATCCGATTCGGCACCGAGCCGTTGCACGTGTTCTGGAAGCTGTTGTCCGGCGCCAGCGCCTTTGCTCGGTTGTAGATGCTCGGCTCATCGTTCGTGGAGATGATCCCGTATCTCGCACCCTCGCGAGCCATGTTCGAGATCGCGTTGTATGTCCATATCGCGCGCCCGAAGTCCACGATGATCATCACGAGCAGTATGAACAGGGGGAGGACGAGCGCAAACTCCATCAGCGCCTGCCCGCGCCTCGAGGAACACCGGAGCATCGTCAGCGTTCTCATCAGTGGCCCACCATCGGCATCGTCGACACGCCTTTGACCGTGAGACTGCTCCTCTGAAGTAGGCTCTGGACTATTGGCGTGACGAGCTGGAAGTCATACGTCGCCGTCACGGTTATCTGGCCGGTCCCGACCGGGACAGGGGCTGCAGGGGAGACTTGAACGTTCACGCCGCTGATGTTAGTCTCCTGCTGCGCGTGGCTCGCGATGTCGGTCGCGGTCGGATGGAGAGCGCCATACCGCGCGCCCTCACGGGCGACATTCGTGACGGCTTCCTGATAGTAGAAGACACGTCCGAGGTCTATGCATCCGAACGCGAGCAGGAGGAGGATAGGCAATATGAGCGCGAACTCCACGAGCGCCTGGCCTCTGTGCTTACGGAACATTGGTACTCCTCTGGACGCGGTAGAGGCCGGCCGGCAGATGCGCCGGCCGGCCTCTGGACTTGCTTTGCCGTTCGGGAAGACTTAGGGCGCGGCGTTGTTGTTCACCCCGTTGGTCAGCGCGGTCGTGACCGCGGTGAACGCGGCGGAGATCTCGTTCCTCATCGCCAGGCCAGCGGCAACGATCACGAGGCTGATCACGGCGATGATCAGGATGTACTCGACCAGGCCCTGGCCCTCCCTGGGCTCGCTCAGACGCTTGACGGCGTCCTGGAGCTCGAGCTGACCCCGAACGTACAGTGCAACAAGCTTGTCCATTGGTGTGTATCTCTCCTCTTTGTGAGACTTTGGTTTGTTACTCGCTGGTAGCTCTCTCGCTCTCAGCTTCTGAAACTAGTCTACGCGTGAATGCCTAATATTGAATGAAAACAGGCGCGCCCGCGTATAACAGTATCTTCAGTGTGACCTCGCCCCGCCCTGGGATTGCGGTAGCGCAAGCCCCGCGTCGGTGCTGGGTTTCCACGAACGCCGCACTCATCCGGGATCCCTCACCTTTGCAACGGCCCGTCGTCTTTCAGCAGTTTTTCATTCTCGCACGCGTGCCGCGCCAAAATCCCTGCCGTGGAGAGCGAACCTTTCGCCCCTCCGCAGGATATTATCCATAGGACGAGCACGCTGGCGCGCTCACCACGACACGAAGGACGAGTCGGATGGACGATCGGGAGGCGGTCGCCCGGCTTCGGGCAGGGGACACGGCTGGCCTCGAGGTGCTGATGCGAAGGCACTACGAGAGGGCCGTGCGCTCGGCGCACCTGATCACCCGCGATCCGGCCCTCGCCGAGGACGTGGTTCAGGAGGCTTTCCTGCGCGTCTACACGCACATCCGGAGCTTCGATCCCTCGCGTCCGTTCGCCCCCTGGCTGCTGCGGATCGTCGTGAACGGCGCCATCAGGGCCGCATCCGCCCGCGAGCGGTTCCCGGCGGCGCGCTCCCGGGAGGAGCGCTCGATCCTCGACCTCCTGCCCGACGCGTCGCCCGGACCCGAGGAGGGAGCAGCGCGCGAGGAGATGAGGCGCGCGGTGTGGGCGGCCCTGGGAGAGCTTCCGCCCGAGCAGAGGGCCGCGGTGGTGATGCGCTACTACCTCGGGCTGAGCGAGGCCGAGATGGCCGCGGAGTGGGACTGCCCTCCCGGCACGGTGAAGTCGAGGCTGCACAAGGCGAGGGAGCGGCTCAGGTCGCTCCTTCGGCCGGTCGTCCTGCCCTGAGCGGAGATGGCGATGAACGAGAGCACGCTGAAGGAACTGCTGCGAGAGGCGTCGGAGAGCGAGATGCCGGTGGTGCGCGACCCCTGGCCCAGGATGCTCGCGCGCATCCGGAGCCTGGAGAGCCCGCGCCCCAACGGCTACAGCGGGTGCGGGCTCTCCAGGCTCCGGATG
>CADDYR010000073.1 GCA_902810765.1 Chloroflexota bacterium | reverse complement strand
CCCTCGAGGAGGTGGGCAGGCAGATGGGGGTGACGCGGGAGAGGGCGAGGCAGATCGAGAAGGAGGCGCTCACCAGGCTCAGAGCCCTCCCCCTCTCATCCTCCCTCCACGCCTTCCTCTAAACCCCTGGAGGCGCTACTGCCTCACCGCGCCCGCGGTCAGGCCCTCGATGAACTGCCGCTGGAAGATGAAGAACACGATGATTACGGGCAGCGAGGCGAGCAGCGCGCCCGAGAGCAGCATGCCGTACTGGTAGTCGTACGGTCCTACTAGCGAGGCCACGCCCAGGTTCAGCACGAACATGTCGGTCCTGGTCGTCACGATGAGCGGCCAGAAGAAGCTGTTCCAGTTCGAGGTGAAGGAGAGGATCGCGACGACCGCGATGCCCGGTCGGACGAGGGGCAGCACCACCCGCCACCACAGCCCGAACTCGCTCGCTCCGTCTATGCGACCGGCATCCAGCAGCTCGTTCGGCAGCCCGATCGTGTACTGGCGCATCAGGAAGATGCTGAACGCCGACACCGCCCCCGGCACTATCAGCGCCTGGTAGGTATTGAACCACGCGAAAGCCTTGATGATCTGGAACTGCGGCACGAGCAGCACCTGGAACGGGATGAGCAGGGTCGCGAGCATTATCGTGAACAGCACGTTGCGGAGCCTGAACTCGTACTTCGCGAACCCGAACCCGGCCAGCGAGGAGAGCAGCACCTGCAGGATGGTGCCTCCGACCGCCACGATCACCGAGTTCAGGAACCACCTGCCGAACTCGAACTGCGAGACGAGGTCCGAGATGTTCTTCAGCGTCGGCTGTGTCGGCCAGAACGTGAACGGGACGCCGAAGATCTCGTCGTTCGGCTTGAACGCTCCGAACGCCATGTACAGGTAGGGGATCGCGGTGATCGCGACGAGCACGAGCAGCGCGAGGTTGAGCAAGATCCCCCCGGGCGCGAGCCACCTGGGGAGCTGCGTGCGCGCCCGCTCGCCAGCCTTGGTTACCTGGTCCACGCTCACCTGAGTGTCCATCTCAACCCTCCGGCGTCTAGTACTCCGAGGTCCGGTAGCCCCTGAACAGCACGATGTTCAGGATCGAGAGCACGAGCAGGAACGCGGCCATAGTGTACGCGATCGCGCTCGCGTAGCCCACGTTGAAGTTCTCGAACCCCTGCTCGTACAGGTAGAGCGATATCGTCAGCGAGGCGTCCGAGGGGCCGCCGCCCGTCAGCAGCAGCGGCTCGGCGAACAGGTTGTACGAGCCGATGATCGCCTGGATCACCACGAACAGCGTGATCGGCCTTAGCAGCGGCACCGTTATGTACCAGAAAGCCTGCCACCTGCTCGCCCCGTCGGTGTACGCGGCCTCGTACAGATCGTGCGAGATGCCGGTCAGCCCCGCGAGCCAGTACAGCATGTTGATGCCCAGCCAGTTCCAGATGCCGAGCATGATGAACGAGGGCATCACTATCTTCGCGTCGGTCAGCCATCCGATCCCGCCCGCGCCGAACTTGCTGAGGAAGGTGTTGATCAGCCCGAACTGCTGATCGAACACGAGCGTGAAGATCACCGCGATGACCACCGAGGACGTGACGACCGGGAAGAATAGGGAGGCTCTGTAGAAAGCCTTCCAGCGCACGAACTGCGAGTTCACCGCGAGCGCCACGAGCAGCGCGAGCGGGGAGAGGATGAACACGCTGCCGGCGGCGTAGTAGGTCGTGTTGAACACGGCGTGCACGTACCGCGGGTCCGCGCCCAGGTGGATGTAGTTGCCCAGCCCGAAGAACGTCTTCGGGCCGTACCCGAACCCCTTGTAGAAGCTCAGCACGAACGAGTACACGATGGGGTACAGGCCGAAGATCGCGAACAGTACGAAGAAGGGCGCGATGAAGATGTAGGGGGAGATGCTGCGCTGGTGCCTCCACCACCACTCCCTGAGTGGGTTCGTGCGCGCGCTCGCCGCAACCGCCATCAGACACCCCTCCTCTCATCCCGCACCCGTGCCGTCTCGAAGCGGATGATGCCCATGGACTCCCTCTGCGCGTTCTCGAGCGCCGACTTCGCGGACTCGCTCGAGGTGAGCGCGGGCGTGACCGCCACCCTCACGGTCGCGTCGACCACCTCCGGCCAGTACGGCGAGTTGTACCACTTCGGTATCTCCTCCGCCGCAGCCTGGACGAGCTTGCCCACCCTCTGGTTGTCGAAGAAAGCGATCGGCTCGGTGAGCCGGGGGTCCTGGAACGCGGGCTTGTACGTCGGCCAGGTCTGCCGGTGCTCGAAGTCGAACATCAGGGCCCGCGTCGTAGTGTGCTCCCACACGACGAAGCTCTCGGCCTCCTTCGCGTGGGGCGAGGTGGTGAGCACGGACACTCCCGTGCCGCCCCAGGTGGCCGTGCGGGCGCCTCCGCTCTTCCACGCGGGGAATAGCTGCAGGTGCCACTTGCCCTTCGACTTGGGCAGGTTCTGCTGGACGAAGCCGCTGAAGGCCCACGACGGGCCCAGGAGGCTCGCGATCTTGCCCGCCGATAGCGCCACGTAGTACGCCTGGCCGCTCGGGCGCTGGGTGGACCACTCCTCGAGTGCCTGCTTCTGGAACGCGAGGGTGCGTATCCCCTCGGGCGTGGTGAGCGTCGGCAGGCCGTTGGGACCGAAGAACCCCTTGCCCTGCTGGAGGGTCATCATCCACCACGAGCTCCAGTCCTGCGTGGGGAAGTCGACCAGGTAGCTGCCCGTGTCCTTGTGGAACTTCTCGGCCTGGTCCACGAACTCGTCCCATGTCTCGATCGGCACCTTCACCTTCGCCTTCTCGAGCACGTCCCACCGGTAGCTCCACAGGCACGCGTTCAGCTCGTTGCCGAGTCCGTAGATCCTGCCGCTCCAGCTCCATGGGTCGGTGGCCGAGGGGGTGTACAGCTTGTCGAGGAGGTGCTCGCGCTCGAGCTTCGGTCTGAGGTCCACGAAGATCGGCTGGCCCTTGATGAAGCGGGCGAACTGGCTGATCTCGATGTCCGCGATGTCCGGCCCTCCGGCCCCAGCCTGTGTGGCGACCATCACCTTGTCGTGCATCTGCTGGTACGGCAGGATCAGGAAGTTGATGTCGAAGTCGGGCTGGCGCTCCTTCTTGTAGAGCTCGAAGGCTTTCTGCTGCCAGAAGGTGCGGGTGTCGGAGAAAGCCCAGAACTGGAGCGTCTTCTTCGGCGCCGCAGCCCTGCCCTCCGCGCCACAGGCGCTCACGAGCCCGGCGCCTCCCAGCGCGAGCGCGATAGTTCCCGTCGCGCGCTTGAGGAAGTCCCTGCGAGTCATCCTGCTCATGTGCCCACCACCCCCGATGCTGGTGCCCACGAACGCCACGCCGAGTTGTTATATCTCATATACACCAACTCGGCGAGGAGTGCAAGAGGGTGGAGGGGCCGATCTGCGACATCGGCGCGACCGTGCGCCATGGCCCCGTGATGATTCCCTTCACTGGGCTTGACTGGCGGACCGAAGCGTGTTACGCTATATCATCATTCGAGTCATAGTACTACGGAGAGACGTAATAAGTTGTCCGACGACGTGCGCGCGGAGCTGGCGGAGCTGAGAGGGCGCATCGAGCGCCTCGAGAGATTGCGCGAGCAGGAGGAGCCTGAGGCTACGGACCGCCTGGCCCGGACCGTCGAGGAGCGACTGGGGGGGCGGCCGCCCGAGCAGGCCGCCGGGCAGGTGGAGCTCTCGACGTGCGTCCGCATACCGCCGGGCGAGGCCGGAGGTCGCGGCGATACTCACGTGGTACAGCGGGATTACGCGCTCGAGGAGCTGCTCGCCACCTCGCCCGAATCCCTCGCCCGCAGCCTCGACGGGCTCGCTCACCCGGCGCGCGTGGCGATATGCAGGGCGCTCCTCGACGGACCCAGGACCACCGAGGAGCTGATCGAGGCGGCCGGGCTCAACACGACCGGCCAGCTCTACCACCACCTGCGCCTGCTGGAGGAGGTGGGGCTGGTCGAGCGAAGGTCGCGCAACCTCTGGGCGATGGAGGGCCTCGCGGCGTTCGTGTTCGCGCTCGCCGTGGCGAAGATGCTCGCCGAGTGGCGGGGAGAGGGATGAGCGCGCGCTCATCCACAGGAGGGTGTGCCATTGTTGCAGGTCAACAAGAGAGGGGCAGAGGCGAAGGGGAGCGACGCGGCGATCGTCGCCGACCGGCTCCGCAGGGTCTACACGAAACGAGGGCGACTCTTCTCGCGCCCCGGCGTCACCGTCGCCGTGGACGAGGTCAGCTTCTCGGTGCCCCGCGGCACGATCTTCGGCCTGCTCGGACCGAACGGCGCGGGCAAGACCACGACGATCAAGATGCTCTCCACCCTGCTGATCCCGACGAGCGGCACGGCCACGGTCGGCGGTTACGATGTCGTGCGAGACGAGCGCCTGGTGCGGCGCCAGCTCGGGGTGGTGCTGGGCGGTGAGCGCGGGCTGTACGGCTACCTGACGGGTTGGGACAACCTCGTGTACTTCGGCAACCTGTACGGGATGACCTCCGGGTGCATCCGGAGAAGGGCCGTGGAGGTGCTCGAGCTCGTGGGCCTGGAGGAGCGGGCGCACGAGCGCGTCGAGGGCTACTCGCGCGGGATGAAGCAGAGGCTGCACCTGGCGAAGGCGCTCCTGCACGACCCTCCCATCCTCGTGCTCGACGAACCGACGATCGGGCTCGACCCGGCGGCCGCCGTGGACCTCCGCGCCGCCATAGCCGCGCTCGTGCCGGAGCGCACGGTGCTCCTCACAACGCACGACATGCACGAGGCTGACCAGCTGTGCCGCGAGATCGCGATCATAGACCGCGGGAAGATAGTTGCCCAGGGCAGCCCGGCCGAGCTCAAGAGGCGGGCGGAGGGCGAGCGGCGGATCGTCGTCGCCACGCGCGAGCCCCTGAGCCATCGCGACGGCGCGGTCGAGGCACGGCTCCGGGACCTCTCCATCGCACGGAGCTTCGACCGCGCGACGACCCCGGACGGCGGCACCGAGCTCACGGTGAGGTGCGGCGACGCCGCGAGCGCGCTCGACGTCACCCTCGCGGTGCTCCGGGAGCAGGGTGTGTCCGTGAGCGAGGTGCGCGTAATCGAGCCCACGCTCGAGGACGTGTTCCTGAGCGTCTCGGGGAGGTCGCTCGGATGAGCGCGGTACCTCTCGAGTTTCGCGGCGGGCTCGCCTACCACTGGGCCACGCTCGTCGCGACCGTAAGGATGCATCTGGAGGTGGACACGCTCTACCCCACGAACGTCCTCCAGCAGGCGCTCTTTCCCGTCCTGAGCTACGTGACCTGGCGGGTGACATACACCGTGTCGGGACGCTCGACGGTTGGGGGCGTGGGCCCGTCCGCCTTCCTGCTCGTCGGGATGGTGGGGCTGCTCACCTGGCGCCTGACTGTGCTGGGCAGCGGCTACTCGATCGAGGACGAGCGCAGCGAGGGCACCATCGGTGCGCTGTTCCTCACGCCCGTCAGCCGGGCCGTCATCATCCTGGGGCACGGCCTCGCCTCGTTCGCCGGGATGCTCCCGACCTACGCCGTGATCGTGATCGTAGGCTTCCTGATCGGCGCGCGCCTCGACGTGACGGACCCGCTCGCCGTGGCGCTCGCGCTGCTCTCGATCGTGGTGGCGTCGCTCTCGATAGGGTTCGCGCTCGCGGGGCTGTTCATCCTGTCGCGGCGCGGCAACCTGGTCGCGAACTCCCTGCAGAGCCCGATATATTTCCTCGCCGGCTTCATCGTGCCCCGCACCGAGCTGCCGGAGTGGCTGCGCCCTCTGTCGAACATCCTGCCCGCGGGTCCCGCCGTGGACGCGCTCAGGGCGAGCACGCTCTCGGGCGCGACGCTCGGAGGCATCTCCCATACCCTGGGGCTGGCCTTCGGGACCTCGGCGCTCTGGGCTCTGATCGGTTACCTCAGTTTACGGAGGGTGGAGTATGCTGCGAAGCGCTCCGGCCAGCTCGAGCTCTACTAGCGGCGCGGCACGGCTGGCGCTGCAGGCATTCCTCGCGACCTGGCGCGCGATGGCGGTCCAGCAGTTCCGCACCGGCGGCCTCCTGAGCTTCGCGCTCATGTCCGTGGCGATCCCCATCTTCACGCTGGCCATCCTCGCGCTCGTCTATCGCGGCCGGCCCGATCTGATCGGCTACGCCGTCGTGGGACAGTCCGCCTTCGCGTTCATCAACAGCGCGATATACTTCGTCGGCCAGTTCCTCGACTTCGAGCGGAGGAGGGGCACACTCGTGATGCTGTTCCTCGCCCCCTGCCCTCGCTTCAGCTGGCTGGGTGGCTTCACGATGGCGGGGCTGGTGCAGACGGCGGCAGGAACGCCCTTCAGCCTTGCATTCGGCTACATCGTCCTGGGCGTGCGCTTCGACCCGAACTACCCGGCTCTCGCGCTGTCGCTCGCGCTCTTCCTCGTGGCTCTTTGGGGCATAGGGCTGGTGCTGTCCGCCGTCGGGCTGGCTCTTCGGAGGGGCAACTGGCTGGCGGTTCTCGTCTCGCCCTTCGTAGGGCTGCTCGGGGGAGTGTACTACCCTATCGAGAGGCTACCCGACTGGCTGAGGTACCCTGCGCGCGCCCTGCCCTTCGGTTACGGCACGCAGGCGCTCGCGGGCTCCGGGCTCCACCACGCGAGCGTACCCGACCTCGCGCCGGACCTCCTGCCCCTCGCGGGTTTCGCGCTCGTGCTGCCGCTCGTGGGCATCGCGGCGTTCGGGTGGATCGAGCGGCTCGTGCGCAGACGCGGAGAGCTCGATCTGTACTGACGCCAACCGCCATCTACGGACCGCACTGGGCCCGATCCGGAAGGTATGTACTCTCCCCAGCGCGATGCCGCGAGCGGTCTGGCGTAGCGCTCGCAGAGGTCCCTGGCCTGCTCGCTCGTCATCGCGGGCGGTATCACCGGCACCCCTTGCCCATTCACCTGCTGAGGTCGTCACCGCCCGGCGTGGCTCCTCCCTGCTCGGCGAGCTCCCGAGCCCAGGCGCGCACCTTCCGCAGCCAGGCCACGCGGCCCTGCTCCCTGCTCTCCGGCAGCAGGCGCTCGACGTCGGATGCGAGCAGTCCGGGCAGCGCCCGGCTTTCCTCCGCCTCCCGGTAGTCGTCCCCATCGAGGAGCAGGATCGCGAGGCGCTCGCCGTTGTAACGCCAGACCTCCGGCACTCCGAAAGAAGCGTATATCGGGAGTTTGGGTATCGCCGGGCTCGTGATCTCTATCTCGACGACCAGATCGGGCGGGGGATCGGCCTCGTCCAGGCGTGCCCGACCTCGCACCCTCGACTCGTTCTGGATGTAGAAACAGCTATCCGCCTCGAAGCCTCGATCCAAAGCGCGCCGGCGGAAGGTCGTAGAGCCCAGCCCCCGGATGTCTATGCCAAACTCCTCCGCGAAAACCTCCACGATCATCGCGATGTTACGATTGGCCTCTTCGTGTTCCGGAAGTGGACTCATGATCTCCAAATCTCCTCTGTCGTAGGCGAGCCTAGGCGCGCTCGAGTCGGAGTTGGCCTGGAGCAGTCGCTCGTAGGTGTCCCAGTCCACGTTGCGCAGCACCACCCGCTGCTCGGGAGGGCTCTGGATAGTCGCCATCGTTCAACCCCCAGCTTCTACTGCCTGATCCCATGATTGTGCCACAAGGGTGGCGGCGCCAGGGGGGTGCGGGACGGGATGCTCGGCCTCGTCGGTGGCTGCGACTCGGGCTCGATGGGGGGCGATGAGGTAAGACGGGCGGGGCCGCGGCGGCCCCGCCCGTGATCCGATCGGGGCTCTACGACGCGGAGACCGGCTCCGCGCTCGCTGCGAGCGAGACGATGCGCTTCTCGCTGTCCGACCTGTAGGCCCCCAGGATCATCTCGAGCACGCGGATGCCGTCCTCCACACCCTGCATCGGCTGCGCGCCCTCGCGGATGCACCTGACGTAGGCCGCGGTCTCCAGGTGGAACGTGTTCACCGAGGGGTACTCGAACACCTGTGGCTCCTGACCCTCGAGCTCGATCACCAGGTCGTCCCCGCGGCGATACATGCTGCCGTGCTCGCCCGCGACGAGGAACTGCCACCACCCGCTGGGGCGCGCGTAGGCCCAGCTCGTGACCACGTTGCCGATCGTGCCGTCCTCGAACCGCACGAGCACCTGCGCGGAGTCCTCGCCGTCCATCCGGATCCTGTGCTGGCTGAGCATCGCGGTGACCTCGGAGGGCGCGCTGGGGGCGAGGTAGAGGAGGAGGTACGACGGGTGATAGCCGGTGTCTATCAGCTCGCCGCCGCCGATCAGCTCCCTGCGGCCCCGCCAGCCCGCGTTCTGGTTCAGCCACTTGTTCAGGAAGGTGTCCACCGTGCGGATCTGGTAGATCCTGCCGAGCGTGCCCTCCTCCAGCACCTTCTTCGCGTGCTGCACGGACGGGTAGAAGAGCTGGTTGTGCGCGCACATCAGGATCCTGCCGCTCTCCCGCACAGCGCGGCGGATCTCCTCCGCCTCCTCGAGGTTGAGGCAGAGCGGCTTCTCGCACATCACGTGCTTGCCCGCTCGCAGGGCCGCCACCACCGCGCTCTTGTGCAGGTGGTGGGGCAGGCAGACGTCCACGCCGTCAATGTCGGCCTCCGCGAGCATCGTCTCGATGTCGCCGAACTCCTGCGCGCCGCCGACGGTCTCGGCCAGCTCGTGCCTGTTCTTCTCCGCGACGTCGCAGACCGCCGTGACCCTCACCTCGTCGGGGATCTTGAGGTACCCGGCCGCGTGGATCCGCGAGATGCCTCCACAACCGATGATGCCTATCTTGACCGTCAAGTCTGATCCTCTCCTTTGCTCCTGCTACGCGCTCCTGCCCGAAGTCCTTTCCCAGCCCGGCAGCTCGTCCAGCCTCACCGGACGCCCCTCCCTCGCGGAGAGGTTCGAGCCCTGCATCAGCGCCGTGAGGTCCACGGCCATGCTCACGTTCCCGCCGTCGGACCGCCCGCTCCGGATACAGTCCACCCAGCGGTCGAAGTCGTTCTGCCCCGGTTCCGGCAGGTCCCCTAGCTCCCTCCAGTCGTCGTCGCCCGCAGTCCGGGCGATCACCTTCCTGTACGGGCTCCCGTAGAACACGGCGCCCTCGGTGCCGTGCACCTCGAGCGTGAAGGGATCAGCAGCGTTGACGAAACCCGCCTCGACCACACCGAGCGCGCCGTTGGAGTACCGGAGCACCGACACCGCGTTGTCCTCGACCTCCCGCCCGGTCACGTGGCCGTAGCTCGCGCTGACGCCCTCGGGCATACCGAGAAATCGGCGGGTGAGGTACATCGCGTGGCATCCCAGATCTATCAGAGCCCCTCCCGCGGTCTCGGACTCCTCGAAGAAGTGCTTCGGGAGCCAGCCCTCCGGGCTCCGATCGGTCCTCACCGCTCCGTTGTGCGAGATGCGTGCTCGGGCCTCGGTGACCTGCCCGAGCGCGCCGTCCTCGACGAGCCGGAGTATCGCAGCGGGAGGAGCCTCATTCAGCCGGGGAAGCGAAACCGTGAGCACGACCCTCGCGCGCTCGACCGCGTCGAGGATGTCGGAGCACTCCTCGAGGGTGGGGGCGAGCACCTTCTCGGTGAACACGTGCTTGCCCGCGCCGGCGGCTGCCACGATCACGTCGCGGTGGCCGGTGGTCGGGCAGTCCACGACCACCGCCGAGATCTCGGGATCGGCAAGCAGGTCATCGAGCCGCTCGTGGAATCGTACCCCCAGCGCCTCCGCCTGAGCGCGCCCCCGCTCGGGGTCCTCGTCCCACACCGCGGCGATCTCGACGTGCGGGTTCTCCCGGGCACGCCTCGTGTAGTCGCGCGCGTGGACGTGCCAGTAGCTGAGCATGCCTACCTTGATCAAGACAGCCTCCTGTGGGGACTCGAGGTTGACGCGAGTGCGAAGGGATCACTCCGAGGGATCGGAGCCACGGCAGATGCGGGGAGATGTGGAGGTTCCTCTATGCCCTGCTCGGCTCCCTCAGCTCGGGGAGCCATCCGTTCCGGCATCGTGTGCTTTTCCGTTCGAATGCATCGCCTGAACGCTGTCACCGTACCACACCGGCTCAGCCGTGTCAAACGCGCTCGCCCGGCTCGGACGCATCCGGAGAGCGCGGGCGGAGGTCGCGCCAGGTGAGCGGCGATTGACAGAGGGCGGGCGGTCCCCGAGAATGGGCGCACGATGACGAGAGCCGATCCTTCCGAGCAGAAGAGCACGTGGCGGAGGGTGCTGGGCTGGCTGCGGGAGCGGGAGCGGCTGCGCGCGACCGTGCCGGGGGCCGTGGCGGTCGGCCTGCTCGCCTACGTGATCTCGATCGCGGTCTCCCCCCGAAGCGGCGCACAGCTGTGGGAGATCGTCCGAAGCACCTGGTGGGCCGTCCTGCTGCTTACCTTCCCGTACCTCGCGCTGCGCGCGCTGGTGTGGCGCAACCTGCTCGAGCAGCTGGACATCAAGGTTCCCGCGCGGCCTATGCTGGTATCGTTCGCCTCGGGCGAGATGCTCAAGAGCGTGCCGGCAGGGGTGTACGTCCAGAACTATCTGCTGGCGCGGCTCGAGCACTTCGGTCCCGACGACGTGGCTCGCTCGTACATGGCCACCACGGCCATGCTCGGCCTGGAGGCGGCGCTCGCGTTTCCGGTCGCGCTGATCCTAGGCTGGCCGGGCAGACCCTCGGTGCGCTGGGCGCTGTTCGGGGTCGTGGTCGCCTGGACTGTTGCCCTCGCGGTCGCGTGGGCACTGGTGCGCTATGGAGCGCGCCACCTGCGACCCGGAGCCCCGGGCTGGGTACGAGCCGTGGTCGACTTCCTCGAGGAGTTCCTGGAGGCCGGCGGGCGCCTCATCTCCTGGAAGACGCTGCCCAACCTCCTGCCCACGGCCCTGTACCTGATCATCTACGTGATAGACATCTATCTGATACTGCACGCCCTCGGCGTACACTCCGTCGGCGCCCTCGGGATGGTGAACATCTACGCGGTCATCACGCTCAGCAACATCCTCGTCCCGATACCCACCGAGCTCGGGATGACCGAGTTCGCGGGGATGACGATCGTCCAGGCGTACGGTCTGCCGCTCTCCACGGCCGCGGTCGTGGTGCTGAGCCTGCGCGCCCTGGCCACGGGAGCGACCATCCTGCTGTCGGTCGCGATCCTCGTGTTGCTGCGCAAACAGTTCAGAGGCTTCTGACGCTTCCAGGCCGCGGGACGGCTCAGCAGCCTATCGGGTACTGCTCCACCTCGAGCACGGAGCCGGTGACGAGTGCGCTGTCGTCAGACGCGAAGTACAGCACGGCGAGCGCGACATCGCGCGGGAGGAGCATCCGGCCGAAGGGCCTGCTCGCCACCGCCCTCTCGAGCCAGCCCGGCCCGTCCTCCTCCTGCCTCACCCGATCCTCGCCCTGGGTCAGAGTCCAGCCCACGTTCACCTGGTTCACGCGGATGCCGTCGCGGTTCACTTGCTGCGCGACGTTCTTCGTGAACGTCATCAGCCCGCCCTTCGATACCGAGTAGGAGGTGAGGTTCGAGCCGCCCACGTAGGCGTTCACCGAGCCGATGTTCACGATGGAGCCGCCGCCCCGCTCGCGCATCACCCTCACCGCCTCCTGCGTGAGGATGAACGGCGCGCGCAGGTTGAGCGCCATGTGCAGGTCCCAGAGCTCGACGGTCGTGGTCTCGATGTCGCCGCGGGTGTAGTCCGCCGCGTTGTTCACAAGCACGTCCAGTCCGCCGAACCGCTCGACCGCGTGGCGGACGAGCGCGCGGCACTGTGCCTCGTCCGCCAGGTCCGCCCCGAAGAAGCTCAGGCGCTCGCGCGGCACCTCCCGCCGCACGATGTCCTCGATCACTCTCCGTCCGGAGTCGCGGTTGCGCCCGTGGATGACGACGCTCGCTCCCTCGTGCGCGAACGCGTGCGCGATGCCCTCCCCGATGCCGCTCGTCGAGCCCGTCACGACCGCCACCCTGCCCTCAAGCCTGCCCGGAGCCGATGCCCCGTCCATGTGGTCCCCCTTCTGCTGCTGCCTGCCGGACACCATTGTCGCACAACGGGGCCGCGCCTCACCTCCCAGTTTCCCGACTCACAGCTCTACCACGTCGGAGCCGCGATCCCGCTGGCTCCCGCTGGAGCGATATCAAGTACGCCACCGATGGTGATGGCGCACCTGCTGACAGGGAAAGCGGACCTGGCTATAAGGGCCTGATCGCCAAGGACTTGGATGGCGACGGGGTGTCCGAGGGGCAGGATAGCTGTGCTGGCATCTCGAACCCGAAGCAGGAGGATTTGAATAGCAACGGATTCGGCGACGCCTGCGACTCGGACCTCGACGGCGATGGGATTCCCAACGCTACGAACAGCGGGGGGAGCACGAGTAGCGTGCGATCTGCTGCTCTCAGTATGGCCACAACGGGCGCTGACGATACTCGCTCCGGAGATCAATTCCCCTATGACACGGACAACGACGGACAGGACAACAAGGTCGACCTGGATGACGATTCGGATCAGGTTCCAGATACTTCGGACAATTGTGTGCTCGTATCCAACGGCCCTCAGGTAGATACGGATGGAGACTCCATCGGCGATGCCTGCGATCTCGACGACGATCAGGACAGCTCCCCAGATCAGATCGAACAGTTTGCGGGGTCGAAGACTCTCGACGGTGCCAGTACACCTGAGCTCCTCGGCAACGGAGCCACCTGCAGCGACAGCGCCGACAACGATAAGGACGGACAAGCCGACAGCAACGATGACGGATATAATGAGGGAATGCAAAGCTTCGCCCAAGCTACCATCAGTGTGGTGAACGTTGCTCCAACCATACAGTCCCTTACCGTACCCACCAATCCTGTCTCAGTGAACACTTCGGTCACGGCCAGTGCTAGGTTTGCTGACCCTGGCACCCAGGACACTCACACCGCCACGTGGGACTGGGGGGATGGTACGACCAGTTCGGGCAGCGTGACCGAATCGGGAGGGTCCGGATCTGTGACCGGCAGTCACACTTATACCGCTGCCGGCAGTTACACCGTCAAACTGACGGTGAAGGACGATGACGATGCTGCCAGCTCCCCAGCGGAGCAAACTGCCATCGTCACATCCGGAGGTGCCACGTGGACATGGGGTCTGAATGACTACGGTCAGCTGGGAGATGGCACGACCACAGACCGTTCCAGCCCCGTGCAGGTGAACGGCCTGAGCGGGGCTACTGGCCTTGCGGCCGGTGAGCACCACAGCATGGCAGTAAAATAGCCTACTGAACTACGAAAGGTTCCAGATCTGGATGCAGAGCAGGTTACTACTCCAAGTCCGCAGTATCACCCTGCTTCTGGTGGTCGCGTTCGTCGCCTGTGGCCGGCAGGTCAGCAGCGGCCCCACGAGGCACCCGGCCAGCGTCGAGACCTCCACGGCTTCGGTGCGTGCAACTCCCTCCCCGCACGCCACACGGAGCGTCCAGACGCCCTCGGTGAGCGTGGTCCACCCCACCGCATCGCTCACCGTCGCTTCCCGCCTCCGCTGGATGACGCCAGTGGCGGGGTCGGGACCTCAGCTCCATCCGGACCCTCTGGAGGGTAAGCAGCCGGTCGACCAGAGGGTCCGATCGTTCTGGGTGCATCGTGGCAAGCCCCTCACCATAACCCTCGATCCGGAGGGAGGGGACTTCGTGCGCGCGATACTCTTGTTCGGCCAGCCAGGGGCAAATGAGCAGCTCAAGAGTGGGGACATACGTCTGATGATCGAGGGCATCTCCGGCAAGCGCACGCGCCACGCCCTCCTGTGGGGGCCATCGAGCCTGTACGGAAGCCTCTCGTACGGGCTGCTGGCATACAACCTGGGGGGTGCCAGGCAGAAGCTGGTCGTGCTCGCGAGGCGAGACACGACGCTGTCGGTGCAGACGCAGGTGGACGCCCAGGGGGTGTACCTGTCCGTAACGCCGAGATGGGCAGGGGAGCGCAAGCTGCTCGTCCGGGCGCGCCTCCTGGGAGTCCGGCCCGCGGAGCGTGGCAGCTACAGGCTCGTGGGGAGGCTAGGGCCACCCGCGAAGCGAGGGGTGGACTTCAGGCTGCTCGACGACGGCAAGGGCCGAGACCGAGCGAGAGGCGATGGAGTGTTCACTGCCCTCGTTATGTTGCCGCGCTCCAAGGCGATATACGGGGAGGTGCTCGCCTTGGGGCCACACGAGCGCTCGGTGCCCATCATCCTCAGAGAGGAGCAGGGGTAAGCGGGAGTGGATCTGCGTGTTTCCATGACAGATATCCATGGTGTCCCTACCCGGCATGTCATGGTAGATCGGTCCGTATCCATGGGATGGCCAACTTACTTCCTAACAGCTACAAGGCTTGATGGGGAGAAGAAGTACAGACTGCTCGTATCTTCCTCCCATGACACGCGAGTATCGGTAGCGACGATGGTCGATTCACGGGGTATCGAGGCGTCTGCAGAGGTCAGGACACAGTCGGATGGGAGGCTGCTCATACGAGTCAGCATCAAGGGGATAGCCCCTGCGACCAGCAGCAAGTATAGGGTAAGGGCGGCCATATACCGCCCTCTGGATAGAGCGGCGACGGTTGCCGACCTGCTGGATGATGGGAAGGGGGCAGACAGGATGCGAGGCGATGCCGTCTTTACTGCTGCAGTACACCCACCTGCGGGTAAGAAGAGATACATCTCGGTCATTATCAAGGGGCCACACTCTCGTTACTTGACATTGGACCAGGTAAACGATTCGACATCGAGATCGCCAACGGCTCCTCGGACAAGTACACGCCCAACTTTGGCGGTTACGATGCTTCCATGAGCACAAACACGCTCCGGATACTGGTCAGTGTTGCTGCGCGCAGTGTTGTCTACGGCCTCTTGGTCGGAGCAGTGCTTGGCGGCATCTACGGTGGATTGATCGTGGCGGACGCTATTCTCTTTCCCTTGCCCAGCGTTGATGAAATCGGCCTTGTTGTCGTTGGGCTGGTCACATGGGCAGGTGTGGGTGCGGTCTTCGGCATTGCGATCGGCGGGGTGGTTGGCCTCCTGCTGGGGTTTGTCTGTGGATTACTGACTGCCGGCCTGACATATCTCTACCTCTTCCATCAATGCAGTGCGAGGAGTCAATGCAGTGCGAGGAGTTACCGTCGTGCCTTGGGGGCTGGAAGCGGAATATCAGGACTTATCGGCGGCCTGCTGATCTTTGCGCTGCGCTTTACTCCCGGGTTTACGCACTCACTCGTTGCTGATGTCACGCTGCTTATCATCATACCTTCCGTCATGTGTGGGATAGCTGGCTGGTGGATCGGCCAGCGGGTCGCCGAGTGGAGCCAAGCCCGGAACTTCCGCCTATCGAAAAACTCGGGCGGACGAGCCTGACATGGTCGTCCCTGGAGGATCAGACCAATGATGGGCATCAAGGATCGGGGGTTATCGCCGTTGGTTCAAGTCACACTAGAAGAACTCGTCTCGGCCGATGGCTTCTACAGGTATCTGGATTCGAAGCTGGAGCTAGGCTTCGTGCTCGGTGCCCATCATCCTCGGAGAGGAGCAGTGGTAGCGGGAGATGGCTGAGGGCCACGACAGGCTCAGCCTGATCGGGCGAGCGCTGTGGGGGCTCGGCTGGAGGGCGGTCGTGTGGGGGCTGCTCGCGGGCCTCGTGCTCGGGGTGACCTACGCGGCCGCCATCTGGCCGCTCACGATGCTCGCGATACTCGTCACGGGCAGCGGCAAGCTCACCCTCGCACAGGCGGTGGGAGGGCTTGCGGCGCTGCCCTTCATCGCGCCCACGATCGTC
>CADDYR010000072.1 GCA_902810765.1 Chloroflexota bacterium | reverse complement strand
GGGAGGGACCGGGCCGGATGACGGCACAACCGTGGGGGCTCGAGGCGACCTGCTCGGAACAGGGCGTGCGGCGACCGTGGTAGCCCGCGCCGTCGGCGTCCAGCGCGCGGGGTGCAACGCCGAGGCTCGCCCTCCCGAGCAGCTCGCCAGGAGGACCGCGCAGGCCGCGAGCCGGAAGGTCAGGTCTCGATGTGCCCTTCGGTGCACCATGTGCTGATTGTAGCGCCTGAGGGCCGAACGGGCACCGCCCGGGGCTCCGCTCATTCCCTATCGAACGCAGTTCGCACACGCGACAACCCCGGCTCGTCCCGCGAGCGCGCGCAACCCAGACCCGAGTGCCCCGGCGTCTGCCACTGCTTCGGCGCGCGATCCCGCGCAGGATCGGTCCCCCGAAGGCCCGCATGGCTCGCGGTTTTGGCCCGCCGTTTCGCTCAGGCCCCCTCACGTACAGCCTTCTATAGCCGTACGTTTACCGTTTCTCCACCTCCGGGCGTTAGCTTGCTCTGTAACTGGCGCAACGGACGACCATAAAGAGGGTGGTGAGGGATGCACGGCATCACGTTCACGGAGAGCTTATACACCGCGCTGTCGGTGTTGGAGGCTTTCCTCGTCCTGGCGCTGATGTACCAGGTGCGGAGCAACAAGCACCTGCGCGGGCGGGTGAGCGACCTCTCGCGGATCGCCTTCGTGGACCCACTAACGAACGTCGCTAACCGCGCCCTCTTCATGAACCGCCTCGAGCACGCGCTCGCCCGTGCGAGCAGACGCAGCGAGGGCGTCGCCGTGCTGTTCGTGGACCTCGACAGATTCAAGGATGTGAACGACACTCTCGGGCACCACGTCGGCGACTGGCTGCTCGTGCAGGTTGGTGCTCGCCTGCGGGATTGTCTGCGGCCCGCGGACACCGTCGCGCGCATTGGCGGCGACGAGTTCACGGTGCTCATCGAGGACAACGCCACGGTCGAGACGGTAGCCGAGGTGAGCAGGCGAATCATCTCCACGCTGTCGGCCCCGTTCCACACACACGAGGGCAGGGTGAGCATCAGCGCCAGCGTGGGCGCGGCGCTGAGCGGGAAGGGCTCGCCCGACCCGGCGCATCTGCTCAGCCGTGCCGACACGGCGATGTACGAGGCGAAGCGCTCGGGAGGCGCGAGGTACGTGCTCGACGCGGACGAGAGCGGCGTCGCGTCCGTCGCCTGAGCCCGCGGACCTGCGTCCCTCTCGGACCCCGTGCTATAATCTCTGGCAAATACCGCACGGAGAGTAGCTTATCTTGAAGGTCCAGACTGAGACGCTTCCAGGCCGTCGGGCGCGCCTGGAGATAGAGGTCGAAGAGGAGCGCGTGGGCAGGGAGATGGACCGCGCCCTCAGACGTATATCCAACCAGGTCACGGTGCCGGGCTTCCGCCGTGGGAGGGCCCCCAGGGTGCTCGTGGAAAGGGCCGTGGGCAGGGACTACGTCCTGCGCGAGGCGTCGAAGGAGCTTGTGCCCGACGCCATCGCCGCCGCGGTCGAGCAGGAGAAGCTCGAGGCCCTGTCCGAGCCCCAGTACCTCAACATGCTCAGCACGGAGCCCTTCAGGTTCGAGGTCGTCATCCCGCTCCTGCCGGAGGTGCAGCTCGGCGACTACAAGTCGGTCCGGGCCGAGCGCAAGCCCGTCACGGTCACCGACGAGGACGTCGAGAAGGTCGTCAACGACCTGCGGGAGGAAGAGGCCGAGTGGCGGGCGCCCGAGCCCGCCCGGCCGAGCCGGAAGGGCGACCAGATGGTCGTCGACATGGAGGAGCACATCGAGGGCTCGGAGCCCGAGACCGAGGAGGGCCTCACGGTCGCCCTCGGCGAGGAGGTGTTGATGCCCGAGCTCGAGGCGCAGCTCGAGGGGCTCGAGGTGGGCAAGGACTACGAGCTCGAGGTCACCATGCCGGAGGACCACCCCAACAAGGACGTCGCCGGCCGGAAGGCCACGTACAAGGTCCACGTCAAGGAGATCAGGGAGAAGGTGCTGCCCGAGCTGAACGACGAGTTCGCGGCGCGCGTCGCGAGCGGGGTGTCGACGGTCGAGGAGCTTCGGCAGCGAGTGCGACAGACCCTTCATGAACGGCGCGAGACCGAGGAGCGCAACCGCCTGCTCGAGGACGTCATCAACCAGATCGTCGAGCGCTCCAGCGTCGACATGCCGGACCTGCTCGTCGAGCGCGAGATAGATCACCAGATCGAGCACCTCGAGGAGGACCTGAAGCGCAGCAAGCTCACGCTCGACCAGTTCCTCGCGTTCACCGGCAAGAGCCGGGACCAGCTCCGAGAGGAGTACCGCGACCGCGCCCGGGAGAGGGTTGTCCGCAGCCTCGTGCTGAGCGAGGTCGCCAAGGCCGAGGGTATCACCGTCGAGCCCGCGGACGTGGACCAGGAGATCGGCAGGATCACGGAGAGCATCGAGGAGGACGCAAGGCGTGACGAGACCCGGGAGCTGCTCTCCGGAGACACCTGGCGGAGGAGCATCGAGAACGAGCTGTACGACCGCAAGCTCGTCAACCGCATCGTCGAGATAGCGACCGGCGAGCCCCTGTATCCTGAGGAGGCCGAAGCCAGGGCCGAGGCTGCCCCGGAGGCGGAGGAGCAGGCCGGGCCGGGCGAGGCCGAGGCGACCTCCGAGGAGACGGGCGCCGAGGCGGAGTTCGCCTCGGCTGTGGAGGAGGCTCCCCCGGGAGGACCCGTGAGCGTGGAATCGGCCCCCTCCGAGGCCGAGCCGGGGGAGAAGAGTTAGCCAGCATCAGCCTGGAGAAGACGATGAACCCTAGTTCGCTTATACCGATGGTCGTCGAGAGTACGAATCGGGGCGAGCGCGCCTACGATATCTACTCTCGACTACTCAGGGAGAGGATCATCTTCCTGGGCACGCCCATAGACGATCAGATAGGCAACCTGGTGATCGCGCAGCTGCTGTTCCTCGACGCCGAGGAACCCGAGCGCGACATCCAGCTGTACATCAACAGCCCGGGTGGCTCCATCACCGCGGGGCTGGCAATATACGACACGATGCAGTTCGTGCGCCCCGACATCGTCACGATCTGCATGGGCCTTGCGGGAAGCATGGCCACACCGCTGCTCGCGGCCGGCACGAAGGGCAAGCGGTACGCCCTGCCCAACTCCACGATCCACATGCACCCGGCGAGCGGACAGGCGGGGGGAGTCGCGGCGGACGTCGAGGTCACCGCACGGTTCCTCATCAGGATGCAGCAGCGGACCCGCGAGATCCTGGCCAACCACACGGGCCAGCCGCTCGAGCGGATCTCGGCCGACTTCGACCGGGAGAAGTTCATGACTCCCGAAGAGGCCAGAGAGTACGGTATCATTGACGAGATAATGGTGACCTCGAAGGAGCTGCCGACTCCGGTCGCCGCGTCGTAAACAGAAACATGTTTCGGTAGGGGGGATGCATGTCCGGTTCGCGCACTGCGAGATCGACCTACAAGTGCTCCTTTTGCGGCAAGCGTCAGGAGGACGTGCAAAAGCTGATCGCCGGGCCCGGATCGGTCTACATCTGCAACGAGTGCGTCGACCTCTGTCGTGAGATCATCGACGAGGAAGAGGCGGCCGGAAGCCAGCACAAGGAGTTCTCGGGGCACATCCCCCCGCCGAAGCGCATCTACGAGCTGCTCGACGCCTACGTCGTCGGCCAGGAGCGCGCCAAGAAGACCCTGTCGGTCGCGGTGTACAACCACTACAAGCGCATCACCGCCGGGGTGCAGATAGACGACGTGGAGCTGCAGAAGAGCAACATCCTGCTCGTCGGTCCCACGGGCTGTGGCAAGACCCTGCTGGCGCAGACCCTTGCAAAGATCCTCGACGTGCCCTTCTGCATTGCCGACGCCACCGCGCTCACCGAGGCAGGGTACGTCGGCGAGGACGTCGAGAACATCCTGCTCCGGCTGATCCAGGCAGCGGATCTGGACGTGCAGAGGGCCGAGCGCGGGATCATATACATAGACGAGATAGACAAGATCGCGCGCAAGGGAGACAACCCCTCGATCACGCGCGACGTGTCCGGCGAGGGCGTGCAGCAGGCGTTGCTGAAGATCATCGAGGGCACCACCGCGAACGTCCCGCCCCAGAGCGGACGCAAGCACCCCCATCAGGAGTTCATCCAGATAGACACCACCAACATTCTGTTCATCTGTGGGGGTGCGTTCGAGGGGCTCGAGGAGATCGTGGCCAAGCGCATCGGAGCCAACCGGGCGATGGGGTTCGCCCACCGCGCGGCCACCCACGAGGAGGAGGCGAGGGAGAGCGCGAAGGTCATGCGCTACCTCTCCTCCGAGGACCTGCTGAAGTACGGACTCATCCCCGAGTTCATCGGCCGGCTCCAGGTCGTGGTTACCCTCGACGCCCTCACCGAGAACGACCTCATCCACATCCTCACCGAGCCGAAGAACGCCGTCGTCCGGCAGTACCAGAAGTTCTTCGCGCTCGACAACGTCGACCTGCAGTTCACCCCCGCGGCGCTGCGAGCCGCCGCGGAGGAGGCGCTCGCGCGCAAGACCGGGGCGCGGGGCCTCAGGTCCACGATCGAAGAGGTGCTCCTGGACACCATGTACGACATCCCGTCCATGGCCGGGATTCGCAAGTGCGTCGTGGATGAGGATACAATCAAGAGGCGGGGCAAGCCGCAGATCGTCTCGTGGGACGAGGACGACAAGCAGCTCGAGGAGAGCGCGTGAGCTCGCCCCACCCCGGAGCAGGCTAATGGTGATACTCGACCGCGTCGAGGGCGCGCTCGAGGGGCTGGTCGAGGGCCTCTTCACGCGCATATTCCGGGCGCCCGTGCAGCCGGCCGAGATAGCCAAGCGCCTCGAGCGCTCGATGGAGGCCAACCAGTCGGTCGGAGTCGGGAAGGTCTACGCGCCGAACTCCTACGAGGTCGCCCTCAGCCGGCGCGACTACGAAGCCTTTGAGCGCTACAGCGAGTCGCTGGAGCGCGAGCTCGCCACCTACCTTCAGGACCGTGCACGCGAGACGGGCCTCACGATGATCTCCAGGCCGCAGATCCAGCTCGTGGCACGCGACAGCATCCGGCCCGGCGCGGTGCAGGTGCGCTCGTGGATGCAGGACCCCGAGTCCATCGAGGGAGACCACCAGTTCGAGTTCACCCAGCCCATCGAGGTGCCGCGGTCCCGCCGACGCGAGCCGCAGTCGGCGACCCTCACGATCGTCTCGGGGCCGCAGAACGGCCAGCGATACGCGCTGCCGCCCGCCAGGGCCAGGCTCGGCCGGGGGCTGGACAACGAGGTGGTGCTCGAGGACGCGAGGGTGTCGCGCTCGCACGCCGAGATCTTCCTCCGGGGGAACGAGTGGCACCTGCGCGACCTCAACAGCACGAACGGCACCTACGTGAACGGATACGGCATACGCGAGCGGGCCCTCGAGAGCGGGGACCGCATCTCGCTCGGCGGGGTCGAGATGGTCTTCCACGCCCGACGGTAGGAGGTCGAAGGGATTGAGGCTGTCCTTCGACATAGTGGTGTTCGCGCTGAACGTCGCGTTCGTCGCGCTCCTGTACCTGTTCCTGTTCGAGGTGATCCGGGTCGTGCTCAGAGAGCTGCGCTCGGCGGCCACGCAGCCCCCCGCTGAGTCGGCCTACGGCAAGCTCGTGATCGTCCAGCCGGGCACGACCGGCCTGGCCCCCGGCACGGCCCTGCCGCTGGAGCCCACCACCGCGATGGGCCGCAAGCTCACGAACGCGATCGTGCTCGACGACCCGACGGTCTCGGGCGAGCACGCGATCCTGTACCTGAGGGACAACTCCTGGTACGTGCGCGACGCGGGCAGCACGAACGGCACGCTCGTCAATGGACAGGACGTCGTCGCGCCGTCTCCCGTACGCGTCGGCGACATCCTGACGCTCGGCGGCGTGCAGCTGAGGCTGTCGCGGTAGAGGCATCGAATGCGAGACTCCAGGGACTGGCGCTTTCCCACCAACCCCCATAGCCGTCACCCCGCGGCCGAGGTCACGCGCAGGTCCGTCCAGGAGGAGAGGATAGCCCGAGACCTCGACAGGTGGCGCACGAGGCGGCGCGTCCGGCCGACCAAGCCCAGACTCAGGCGCAGCGCGACCGCCGCCATATTCAAGAGCTTCGTGCTGCTGCTCGCGCTCGCGGCCTTCCTCGTGCTCGGCTTCGTGTGGGTGCTCAACAGGGCCTACACCGACCGCATCTACCCGAACGTCGTGGCCGGGGACGTGCCCGTGGGCTCGCTCACGCGGGAGGAGGCCACGAACAAGCTGAACGACGAGCTGGGCCCCTTCGTCAACTCGCCCGTCATCCTCAGGTTCGGCGACTCCACCTGGCAGCCCTCGGCGGCCGACCTGGGGCTGAGCGTCGACGTGGACGCCACAGTGGACCGCGCGATGGCCGCGGGACGCAGGCACGACCTCGTCGAGGCGTTCGTCGGCTCGCTCACCGGCAGGGCGAAGCCCGTCACGGTCCCGCTGGTCATGACGATCCAGAGGGAGGACCTCGACCAGTACCTGTCGCAGATCGGCCAGGAGATCAATCGTGATCCGGTGACACCGATACTCGGCGTCTCGAACGGACAGGTGACCGTGGAGGGAGGAGGCCCGGGCTACACCTTCCTCCAGCCGGAGACGGCCACCAGGGTGATCCGCGCCATCCGCACCCTCAGAAGGCCGACCGTCCAGGTCGTGGTGTACACGACCCAGGGAGAGGTCTCGCAGGCGGAGATCGAGAGCGCGAGACGCAGGGCTCAGACGATCGTGTCCGCGCCGATCTCGCTCGAGGCTAGCGGCCGAAAGTGGCAGATCACGCGCCAGCAGCTCCAGTCGTGGCTCCAGACGGGCGTCGCGCAGGGGAGCGGGGGCAAGGCCCACATTGACGTGTCGCTGCGCCCCGACAGGCTGAGGGACTACCTCGAGGGCCTCGCGAAGCAGATAGACCACCCTGCCCAGAACGCCCGACTCGAGTGGAACGACGGCAACGTCGAGGTACTGGAGGACAGCCAGGCCGGGGCGAAGCTGGACGTGGACCAGGCGGAGCAGATGATCCAGCGGGCCGCGACGAGCGAGCAGAGGGTGGTGCAGCTTCCCGTCAGGACGCTCGAGCCCCAGATAGCGTCCCAGGACGCGGGATCGCTGGGGATCGACACGGACCTCGGCTACGGCGAGTCGGGCTTTCGGGGTTCGCCGCCCGAGCGCACGAACAACATCCAGAAGGCCGCCGCGGCGATCAACGGCTACGTCGTGCCGCCGGAAGGCACCTTCTCGTTCAAGCAGGTCGTCGGCAAGGTCGGCACCGACACCGGGTACCAGCCCGAGCTGGTGGGCGACGGACAGGTGGGCTTCCAGTGGCCCGGCTCGGGGCTCAGCCAGGTGAGCACGACGCTGTTCAGGGCGGTGATGCGGAGCGGCCTGCCCGTGTTGGAGCGCCACGCCTCGCCCTACCGAATAGGCTACTACGAGCAGGACGGCCAGCCGATGGGCACCGACGCGGTCGTGGGCGAAGACGCCGACTTCGAGTTTGCGAACAGCACCGACCACCCCGTCCTGATCCAGGTAAGCGTGGGTGCCGATCAGGTGCGCGTGGACCTCTACGGCGCGGATCAGGGGTGGCAGGTGAGCGTGGGCCGTCCGACCATCACGAACGTCACCCAGCCGGCGGGCGGCCCGGCGTACTGGCACGACCCCATGCTCAAGACGGGGCAGACGCAGCTGTACGTGCCGCGGGCATCGGGGGCGCAGGTGAGCGTCGACCGCAAGGTGACGAAGAACGGCGAGCTGATCAACGAGGACCATTTCAACTCCGAGTACGCCCCCACGGCAGGGATCTACGCGCAGGGTGCCGGGACGTAGCGCGCCAGCTCGGCACGCCCGCCTACGCCCGGAGCTCCTCGCGCAGGCGCGTGACCTCCTCGAGCCTCTGCTCGTCCACCTCCACGCCTATCCCGGGCGACTCCCTCACGCCGATCGTGCCGTGGTCGGTGAGCTCGAAGTTTGGAAGGGCGATGTCCTGCTCGAAGTAGCGATCCGAGGCCGACACATCGCCCGGCAACGTGAACCCGGGCAGGCTCGCGAGCGCGACGTTGTGCGCCCTCCCAACGTTCGTCTCGAGCATCCCGCCGCACCAGACGGGCGCGCCACGCTCGCGACAGACTTCGTGGGTGCGCACGCTCGGCACCAGCCCGCCCAGCCGTCCGCTCTTGACGTTGACGATCTCGCACGCCCCGATATCGAGCGCCTTGCGAGCGTCCTCGGGGGAGCGAATGCTCTCGTCCAGGCACACGGGCGTGCGTATACGGCGGGCGAGGACGGAGTGGTCGAGTATGTCGTCGGGCGCGAGCGGCTGCTCGATCATGGCGAGGTCGAGCTCGTCGAGCGCTGCCAGGCGCTCCGCGTCCTCGAGGGAGTAGGCGGAGTTGGCGTCGGCCATCAGGGGCACGTCGGGGAACCGGCGCCTCACGGCCCGCACGTACTCGACGTCCGCGCCCGGCTTGATCTTGACCTTGATGCGCCTGTATCCGGCCTCGAGCTCGCGCGCGACGGTCTCGACGAGCGCCTCCGGGGTCGGCTGGATGCCGATGCTCACGCCGCACTCGATCTCGGTCCGCGTCCCGCCCAGCAGCCGGGCAAGCGGCACTTCCCTCGAGCGGGCGATGGCGTCCATACAGGCGGACTCCAGCGCGGCCTTCGCCATGTGGTTCCCGCGCACCCGGCGCAGCAGGCGGTGCACGTCCTCGCCGCAGCTCAGGTCGCGGCCCAGCACCTCAGGGACCATGAACTCGGTGAGCATCAGCCAGGCGGTCCCGACCGTCTCCTCGGAGTACCACGGGCCGTCCATCGCGACGCACTCGCCCCAGCCCGAGACCCACTCGCAATCGGCCCGCACGATGATGCACCGCTTTACTCGCTCCACCCCGAAGCTCGTCTCGAAGGGGCGGAGGAGGGGCAGCTCGATCGTGCGCAGCTCGACGCGCTCTACGCGCACCGAAGCCTCACATCTCCAGCTCGACGGACCGCTCGCCCGTCCTGAGCAGCCTGAGCTGCGGGTCCGGGAGCGACGTCAGGTCCCTCGCCAGGTCGTCAGGCTCGGCCTCGGTCCTGACCGAGAGGTAGAGGGTCCCGTCGGCGACGTATCGGCTCTCGACCTCGTTCACGCTCGGCAGGTCCTGGACCGCCTTCCGCGCCCGCATCATCGCGGAGACGCTGCTGATGCCGCTGATCGAGATCCTCGTGGAGCCGGGGGAGGACTCCAGCTCGTCGGGCTCTCCCTCGGGCGTCGGGTGGGTGATCTCCTCCTTCTCGTCGAACCTGACCTCCTCGACCGCCCCCATCGCCTGCTGCAGCCGGTCTATCTGAGCCCTCGCCGAGTCGGCCTCGCTCACGCGCTCCTCGAGCTCGCTCCTGTACTCCTCGAGGAGCGACCTCACCTGCGTCTGCAGCGCGCTGAGCTTGTCGTTCTGCTCGTTCACGCGCTGCTTGAGCCTGTTGATCTCCCGCTCTAGGTCCGCCTTCTCCGACTCGTGCGAGGACTTGACGCGGGCGATCTCCTCGTGAGCCTCCGCCCAGATCTGCTCCACGTGCGACTGGATCTTGTCCCTGAAGTCGCTGAGGTCCGATGCGAAGGCGTCGGTCTGCTGTGGCGCGGTCCTGGCTTCGTCCGTCACGTTACTGCTTCCTCCTTGGTGATCGTCGTGCTGGGCTGGTGAGGCACGAGCGCGAGCCCTCGTGCGTGGTACGGCCGCAGGACAGCCACTCCCTCCAGGAGCAGGGCGTGTCCCTGTGCCTGCTGGGAGGACGGGCGGTGGCTGCCGGACTGCAGGAAGATGTTGATGATGAGCAGCAGGGTGATGAGCACGGCGACGAGCGCGATCGCGCCCAGGTACGCCTTCCTGTGGCCCTCCACGCTCGGCAGCGAGATGCCCGCCCGCTCGGTGATCGGGCGAGGCTGTGCCGTGGGGCGCGCGACCGGCTCGGGGCCGAAGTCCTCGACGAGCCCGATGCTCACCAGGCGCGAGCGGATCCGCATCGCCAGCCTCTGCACCTCGGCCCGCGTCTGGGGGTTCGCCACGTACTCCACCCCCGGCTCCCCGGCCCCCTGCCGGGCGTCCTCCAGCGTGGCCCGCGGCACGCAGAGCATCACCATGTCCGGCCTCGGGCGATCCGGCCGGTCCAGCGATTCGAACACCGCGAGGCTGCCGCCGTCCGGCAGCTGGTCGTCGAGCAGCAGCGTGCAGTAGTCCCACCTCGCGAGGAGGATCAGCGCCTCGCTTGCCGTGCACGCCGCGTCCGCCCGCAGCCCCATCGCGTGCAGCTCGTCCACCAGCTCGGCGGCGATCTGCTCGGAGGTGTGGACTATGAGGGTGCGCAGCTCCCGAACTGCCTTCTCCACGGACAACCTGCTCCCGATATCCAGCGTAGTGGTCGTTCGCTACCCCCACTATACAACGTGAGCGACCGGAAAACGTCACGCTGTTGAGCTCTGTTTACAGAGTACGTAGACCGCGCGATCCGCGACGGCCCTGCACCCGGCGAGGGTGTATCCGGCCTCGAACAGCCGCGTGAACGCGTCGCGGAGGTGGAGGCGCCAGACGAGCGCCAGGTCCGGATGGGCTCGCCTGAGGGCGCGGAGGTCGGACGGCACCTCGACCCCTACGACGCTCGCCTCCGGCTTGGAGATGGCCGATGGCCTCGTCTCCGGCCCCGGGAAGGAGGACAGCACCTGCGGCCGGGCTTCGGGCGGGCACGGTGGACGGGCGCCGGGGCTGAGGTGCCACTCGACCTCCAGCCTGTCCGAGGGCAGGCCGCGGTTCAGAGCGTCGTCCATATCGCCGTAAGCGTTCACGATGTAGGTGTCGCAGACGACGCCGAGTCTGCCGAAGTTGAGCAGGTTGTTCCCGACCTCGAGCGGGTCGACCGTCCAGGTTACGAGGTCGAGCCCCTGCTCGAGGACCAGCTCACGCTGCCGGAACTTGAGCGCGAGGCCGATGCCCCGACGTCTGTACTCGGGGAGCACGCCGAGCATGTGCGAGTGGTGGTGCCATCTCCCGCGGGTGATCGCCGGAAAGCCGTACAGGATGCCGACCATGCGGGCTCCGTCGTACGCGCCGAGCACGACCGCGCCGTGCCGGGCACCGGCCGCGAGCAGGTTCGTCGGCACGTCGATCCAGTCCGAGTCCCAGATGACGCGCTGCAGCCGCTCGTGCTCCCGAAACTCCTCGATCGTGGTGAGCGAACGTATCTCGTAACCCATCCGCGCGAAGAGTATAGCAAAAGGGCCGGCACTGGCCAGCGCTGTATAATACCGCAAGCTATCTTAGCCCTCTCGGAAGATGGTCGGAGGCATGGCTTCGCTCGACAAGTACCCGAAACCCTCCCTCACCGTGGACATCGTCGTGCTGTGCTGGGATGGGAGTACGATCCACATCCCTCTTATCAGGCGCGGGCACGATCCGTTCGCGGGGCTCTGGGCGATCCCCGGAGGCTTCCTCGATGTGCACGAGACCCTCGAGGAGGCCGCGAGACGGGAGCTGAGAGAGGAGACCGGGCTCGAGGTCCGGGAGATGGTGCGGGGGCCCATCTTCGACGCGGTGGACCGCGACCCGCGCGGTCGGGTGATCAGCGTGCCCCACGTCAGCCTCGTGCCGCTCGAGCGCGTGCGTCTCGAGCACGGCTCCGACGCGGAGGACGTTCGGCTGTTCCCAATGGACTCCCTGCCGGTGCCGCTGGCGTTCGACCACGACGTCATCCTCAGACAGATGTTCGCGTTCGCCGCCGACAGCCTGCGCACCGGCGACCTGGGACGCGGCTTCCCAAGGGATGTGCGCGAGCGGGCTATAGACATCCTGCTGGAGGGATCCCACGATGAATAGAGCCGACACCGGGCAGGAAGATCGGCGCTTCCTCGAGTGGCTGCGGGACTGGTGCTCCAACCGTCCCGTCGCGCGCATCGCAGATCCGGAGCGCAGCGCCGTGGTCGTCGTGGACATGGTGAACGGCTTCTGCAAGACCGGCAACCTGGCCAGCGAGAGGGTGGGCAGCCTGATCGGGCCGGTGGTGGACGTGCTCAAGAGGGCCGACCGGGCCGGTGTGTCCCGCTTCCTGGTCGCCGAGGACACCCACCGGCCGGACGACAAGGAGTTCTCGGCCTTCCCGCCCCACTGCGTCCGGGGCAGCGGCGAGGAGAAGACCGTCGAGGAGATCGCCTCCCTGCCCTTCGCCGGGAAGTTCCGATTCTTCTCCAAGCCCTCCCTCGACCTGACGGTGTGCACCGATGCCGGGGACCAGATCAGGGGATGGATCGAGGACGGCGTGAGCGCGTTCGTCGTCGTCGGCGACTGCACCGATCTGTGCGTGTACCAGGCGGCGAGCCACACGAGGATGACCACGAACGCCCTGAACAGGGACGCGCGCGTGATCGTGCCGCAGAGGGCCGTGGACACCTACGACTTGAGCGTGGAGGAGGGCGCGGCGCTGGGAGCGCTGCCGCATCCGGGAGAGCTCCTGCATCGCGTGTTCCAGTACCATCTGGCCCTCCTCGGGTGTGAGGTAGTGTCCGACGTGGAGTGGAGCACCGAATGAGCGTCTTCGACAACAAGCGCCTTCCCCCTTCGACTTTCAAGCTCGACGTGGAGCGAATGCGTCGAGGCTGGTACTCCGACAAGTACTTCTTCAACATAGTGGGGCTGCTCTCGAGCCTCGCCGCGGACAACTACGAGGTGGACTGGCACCACCCGAGAGCGCGGGAGCTCGTGGACGGCCTCACGGCGGTGGACGTCGGCAACATCGAGGTGGAGATGCAGCTCTTCACCCGGCGCGAGCCCTACGCCGTCGTCGTGGGCGTGGACAAGGCGCTGGCGATGCTCGAGTCGTGCACCGGCTACTTCGACGACTGTGGCAACTGGGTGGACACCTACGATCGGCTGGAGGTCGAGGCCGTCCAGGACGGCTTCGTCGCCGACTACGACGGGGACCCCTCCCACGTCACCCCAGTGATGCGAATCCGGGGCAGGTACCGGGACTTCGCGATGCTCGAGACGCCGATGCTGGGGGCGCTCACCCGCGGCTCGAGGGTCGCGACGAACGTGTACGAGACGCTGAAGGCTGCGAACGGAAAGACGCTCCTGTTCTTCCCGGCGCGCTTCGATGCCTACGAGGTGCAGGCGGCGGACGGCTACGCGTACAGCATCGCGGTGCAGCTCTTCAACCAGCGGTACGCCGCGAAGGCGGGGATCAGTGTCAGCACCGACGAGCAGGGCAGCTGGTGGGGCGGTCTTGGCGGCGGCACGATCGCGCACGCGGCGATCGCCTCCTTCCTCGGCGACACCGTCGCGGTGATGATGGCGTTCGCGCACGAGCGGCCCGTGGACGTGCCCCGCGTCGCGCTGGTCGACTTCCACAACGACTGCGTGGGAGACACTCTGCGCGTGATGGAGGCGATGTTCGGGGAGTACCGGCGCTGTGTGGACGCGGACGACCTCGAGGGGGCCGAGAGGTACCGGCTGTACGGCGTCCGGCCCGACACCGCCGGATCGCTCCGCGACAGGAGCGTGCCTCCCACGGGCGACCCGGAGCTCGACCTCGGCGTCGTGCCCCGGCTCATCTTCAACCTGCGCGAGGCGATAGACCACGCCTGGGAGAGCTGGAGCCTGCCTCCCGAGTGGGTCGAGCGCGCACAGAAGTGGTGCCGCGACGTCAGGATCGTCGCAAGCGGAGGCTTCACGCCCGAGAGGATCAGGCGCTTCGAGAAGCTGCAGGTGCCCGTGGACATATACGCGGTCGGCTCTTGGCTGTTCAACAACTCGAGCCGGGAGGGCACGAACACCGACTTCACCGCGGACGTCGTGCGGGTCAAGGTCCACGGCGAGTGGGTGGACATGGCAAAGGTGGGACGCCGACCGGGCCTCAACCCGGACCTGGAGCTCGTGAGCAGCCCGAAGCTGAGAAAGGCGCGGACCTAGTAGATGATCGGAGCATGTCGTGCCCGGTAACCCGTTCGAGCATCCCGGCGAGTGGCTGAGGGGCAGCCTGCACACCCATACGACGCAGTCCGACGGAGCGGTGTCCCCCGAGGAGAACCTCGCCTGGCACGCCGGCCACGGCTACGACTTCGTGGGGATCACGGATCACGATCGCGTGACGATGGCGGAAGCTCCAGAGGGCCTCGTCCTCCTGCCCGGCGCCGAGCTGAGCCTCAGGAGCGATGCGGACTGTGGCTCCTTCCACCTGGTCAGCGTCGGGCTCCCGCCCGACTTCGACCCCCCGATGCCGGGGTCAACAGGCCACCAGGAGGGGATTGACCTGGTGCGCTCCGTGGGCGCGCTGTGCTTCGTGGCCCACCCCCACTGGTCCGAGATGAGCACTCGGGCCCTCGAGGGGCTGTCGGGATTCCTGGGTGTCGAGGTGTTCAACCATGGCTGCGACCGGGAGAACCGGTCGGGGCTCGCGGAGACATACTGGGACCGGCTACTGCTCGAGGGGAAGCGCGTGTACGGCTTCGCCACGGACGACTCGCACTGGCGCATACCGGACCACGGGGGCGGCTGGATAGTCGCGAGGTCCGAGGAGCGCACTCCGGAGGGCGTGCTGAGCGCGATCCACGACGGCAGGTTCTACGCGAGCTCCGGCCCGAGCATCGAGGACATCCGGCTCGACGGCAACCGCCTGTACGTCAGGTGCTCTCCTGTGCGGAGCATCTACTGGATGGAGGGTGCTCGGGGCTGGAGCGCGCACGCCGACGAGGGGCAGTTCCTGACCGAGGCCGAGTTCGAGATCAATCCCCGCAGGTACTTTCGGGTGACGGTTGCGGACGTCCACGGTCGGTGCGCCTGGAGCAACCCTTTCTTCGTCGAATGACACCGTCGGTGTCGGTGGAGACGCTCAGGGAGATCGCCGACCTGGTCGTGTTCGACAAGGACGGCACCCTCGTGGACCTGCACGCGCCCTGGGGAGAGTGGGCGGAGCAGGTGGCCGCGCGGCTCGTGGATCGCGTCCCGCCCGAGAGGCTGCTCAACCGCCTCGGCTGGGATGCGCGCGCCGGGCGCATACGTCCCGAGACGCCGCTGGCCATTGCTTCCCCGGAGACCCTCATCGCCGCGCTCGCCACGTGGCTCTACGAGACCGGACTGGGCTGGAGCGAGGCGATGGCGCGCGCCCGGCGCGCGGTGTCGGAGGTTGAGCGACCTCCGGCCAGGGCCGTGTGCCCCCTCGAGCCGCTGTTCGAGCATCTCGTGGCTTGCGGCTTCAGGCTTGCCGTCGTCACCTCCGACGACGCTATCGGCGTGGAGTGCGACCTCGGGGGGCTGGGGGTGCTCGAGCACGTGAGCGCCGTCGTGAGCGGGGACAGCGGGCATCCGCCGAAGCCGTCGCCGGACATGCTGCTCGCCGTCTGCGAGAGCGCCGGAGTGCCTGCGAGCAGGGCGGTGATGGTCGGGGACAGCCTGTCCGACCTGCGCATGGGGCGCGAGGCCGGGGTGGCGCTGGTGGTGGGGGTGCTGTCCGGCAGCGGGGACGCGGAGACGCTGGGCCCCGTGGCGGACGTGCTGCTGCGCGACGTGTGCGAGCTTGAGCCGAGCTAAAAAGGGAAAGACCCAGGCGGTACGTGCCGGGCCTTGTGTCCTGTAGGTAAGGAAGAGGGAGCGCGGCGGCCTACTCTACCGGGTGTGAGCCCAGTACCATCGGCGCTGAGGGGTTTCACTAGGGCCGGGTTCGGGAAGGGACCGGGTGGTTCCCCCTCGCTCGGGCCACGCTCCCC
>CADDYR010000071.1 GCA_902810765.1 Chloroflexota bacterium | reverse complement strand
CCCGGAAGGGACGTGCCGGGCCTGCCCCGGTACCCCGGGGCGAGGCGGAGGGGGTACGAGTCCGAGCTCGACGACGGCTACCTCACGACGAAGGTGAGCTACGTGGCGCGCGCCGACTCAGCACGTGTTCTGGGCTACTATCGCAAGCTGTTCAGAGAGCGTGGGTGGCAGCTCGCGGACATCGAGTACTCGGAAGGCGAGTGGGAGCTGAACGCGGTGAGGGGCGAGCGCGAGGCAGAGGTGAAGATCGAGGCGAGGGGGCGGCTCACGCTGATCGAGGCCGAGCTGAGCCGGCCGCAGGCGGGGCGAGGCGCTCCGGCGGACGACTCGGACTGATCAGCGCGGCTCGAACCTGTAGCCCGCGCCGCGCACGGTCGTTATCACCGACGGCCCCTCCGGCGGGTCGAGCTTCCTGCGGAGGTAGCGCACGTACACGTCCACCACGTTGGACTCCACGTCGAAGCTGTAGTCCCATATCGCGGATAGGATCTGCTGGCGGGAGAGCACCTGTCCCGGATGCCGCATGAAGTACTCGAGCAGGGCGAACTCTCGGGCTGACAGCTCGACCTGCTCCCCGGAGCGGTACACGCGGCGCGAGAGGAGGTCGAGCTGGACCTCGCCCGACTCCAGCCGGGCGGACGACGGCTGATCGGCCCGGCGCCCGAGCGCCCGGACTCGGGCGAGCAGCTCCTCGAACGCGAACGGCTTGGTCAGGTAGTCGTCGGCGCCCCTATCGAGCGCGCCCACCTTCTCGGCGAGGTCGTCGTGCGCGGTGAGCATCAGCACCGGCAGGTCCGATCTCGTGGCACGGATGCGCCCGAGCACCTCGTGCCCGTCCATCCCGGGCAGGCCGATGTCGAGGATCACCAGGTCGGGGGATCGGCGGAGAGCGACGCGAGGGCCTCCTCGCCGGTCCCGGCGCTCACGACGCCGTGGCCGTGCGCGCCGAGCCCTCGCTCGAGCATCCGCACCATCCCCGGCTCGTCCTCGACAAGTAGTATCTTCATTGGGTTAAAGCATACACTACTAAGACGAACACGAGGTCGGCGACGGGGAGTAACGAGCGATGGAGTGGGGAGCGCGGAGACGGCTGCCCTGGTGGGCTCTCATCGGCGCGATCGTGGGGCTGCTGGTGGCGGTCGCGGCCGGTGGCGTGCTCGGCTTCGTGCTCAACCGTAACGTCGCGGACGTGTCACGCCAGGCCCTCGGCCGCGACCTGCGTCTCGAGGACCTGAGCGATGAGCTGCGCTTCGCGGTGCTGAACGTCAAGTACCGGCAGTACAGGCTCATGTTCCCCAGACCCACCCGCGACTCTGTCGAAGACTTCGACGCCGCGTACCGCGACCTCCTGAGCAGCATTGACCGCCTGGAGGGCCTCGACGTCGGAGAACCCGACCTCGAGGCGCCGCGGCTGCGCGGCGCGGCTCGCGTGTATTACTCGGACCTGCGCCCGGCGATCTCGGCCTATGACTCCCGCCCGCAGCGGTTCGCGTCGGCGAGCGAGCGGGGGCTGGTGAGGATCAACAGGCTGGAGCTCTCAAGCGAGCGACTGGACCGTCTCGCCGAAGGCAGGGCCCGCGCCGCGCTCGACGTCGTGGACCGTACCTCTCGACAGTCAGCACTGATCCTCGCGGTCGTGCAGGGAGGGCTGGTGCTCGTGGGCGCCGCGCTCGCCTACGGCTCTGTGCGGGTGCTGGGCACCGTGCGGGAGTCGTACTCCCGCGAGCGGGAGGCGCGGGAGCAGACCGCCCGCTCGCTCAGGGTCCGCACGGACTTCCTCGCCGACGCCTCCCACGAGCTGCGCACGCCGCTGGCGATACTGCGCGGCAACGCCGAGGTGGGTCTGGCGATGCCCGGCGACTGCGAGCACCACGAGCTGCTGGAGGACATACTGCACGAGGCGGGCAGGCTCTCGCGGCTCGTGGACGACATGCTCTTCATCGCGCGCACCGACTCCGGGGCGCCGCCGCTCCAGATGGCTGAGGTGGACGTGGAGGACTGGCTCGGGACTCTGGTGGAGCCTGCCGGGGTGCTCGTCGCGCAGCGCGGAGCAAGCTTCCGAGCCCGGCTGGACGCCCGAGGACGGTTGCGAGCCGACCGCGGGCGCCTCGATCAGGCCGTGCTGATCCTGGTGGACAACGCGGCCAATTACTCGCCCAAGGGGTCCGAAGTCGAGCTCACGGCGCACACGTGGGGCTCGCAGCTGGTGGTGGAGGTGAGAGACCGCGGCCCGGGAATATCCCGGGAGGAGCTCCCCCTGATCTTCGAGAGGTTCTACCGCTCGAGAGGAGAGGGCTTGCGGCAGGGAGGCGCGGGGCTCGGACTCTCGATCGCGAAGCGCATCGCCGAGGTGCACGGCGGCGCGCTCAGGGCCGAGAGCATACCGGGAGAGGGCACTACGATGGTCCTCTCGCTGCCGCTCCTCGGCGTATAACCCTCCATCCTGGCCTCTCGTCTTGTGTCACAATTGTGGTAGGATCGTCGCGAGCGGCTCGGGTGATGCCGCAGCAAGAGGTTGTGAGGGTATATGGTTCGCAGAACGCTATCTCTGTTGATGATCGGTGGCCTCCTCCTGGCCGCGTGCGGAGCACAGGGCTCGGCGCAGAAGCCAGGACCGAACGCCCAGGCCACGCTCGCCGCGCGAGCCTTCCCGACGGTCGCGACCGTCCATCCCCCGCCGAACATCACTATCGGCCCCAGCGGCAACTTCGAGGGGGTGAAGGTCACCTATCTCGTGTATGGCAACGGGATCACGAGGGCGAGGGTAGCGTTCACCCACAACGCGGCCGACCAGGCACACATGGACGTCGACCTGCCCTGGAAGCACACGGAGGTCCTGTACTCCATGACCGCGCTGCCCTCCCTCGAAGCTCAGGCGATCCAGGGCAACGGCTTTATAGCGTGCGAGATCCGCGAGAACGGGCAGCTCGTCGCGCACAAGGTCGCCCAGGGCGCGTACAGCCTGATCAACTGCCGCCCGAGCCTGCCGTACATCGTCCGACCGTAAGTCATACCCCGGTCTCCACCGTCGTGTGGACGCCGGAGGGCACGATGGCTCCGCACGGCTCGCCGTGATGCCCTACCCCTGCGCGGGACGTTGGCGTATACTCTTGCACACACCGAACGTTCAGCCCGTCTGAGAGGAGATACGTTGGGCACGACCCGACCGCGTCCCGCTGGAAGTGGCGGAGTGCCGTGGGCCAGCCGCCTTCTTCGCCAACATCGGGATGAGGTGCTCGATCACTGGCTCATGGCAGCGTCGAGCCAGCCGTTTCATCAGAGGCGTCGGGAGCACGCGGTATCGGACCACGTGCCCCGGCTCCTGGACGCCATCATCGGGATCCTCGAGCGCGGCGAGCCGCCCGACTCAACAATCCGCGACGCGGCTCAGGACCACGCGAACATGCGGGTGAGTCAGGGGCTGCACCCCGCGGAGGTCGCGGTCGAGTTCAGGCTCCTGCGACGGGAGGTGGGGCGCGTGCTCGCCCTGTATGTGCCGCGCGATGCCGCGCCCAGGGACGTCATCCGGGCCGAGTTCATGATCAACGACGCGCTGGATGCGGCGAGCGAGATAGCCCTGACCTCACTGGGCAGGCTCGTGGAGCAGCTGCGCACCGAGTTCCTCGCCGCGACCGTGCACGACGTGCGCCATCCCCTGACGACCGTACGGGCGTATGCGCAGATCACGCAGCGGGAAGTCAGGAAGGCACGACCCGAGCTCGGGAAGATCGAGGCTTCCGCCCGGCACATAGTCGAGGCAGCAGACCACATGGAGGCGATGATCGAGACGCTGCTGGACGCGTCGCGCGCCTCCCTCGGAGACCTCCAGGTCAGCCCCGTAGAGGTCGACCTGAGGTCTCTCCTCGAGGAGGCAGCGAGCGAGACGCTCGGGACGGCTGCGTCCCGGGTCGTCGTGAGGCCACAGGGCGAGCCCGATACACGAGGGCGATGGGACCCGGCCAGGCTGCTGCAGGTGTTCGAGAACATCCTTGACAACGCCAGGAAGTACTCGCCCGACCAGAGCCCGATCCACGTCACGATCCTCGGCGATCAGGACAAGGTTCGTCTGAGCGTCCGGGACAGCGGGATCGGCATCCCCTCGGACGAGCTGGGCCACGTGTTCGACCGATTCCACCGCGTCGGAAACGCGGGGGCCGAGCAGGGATGGGGGCTGGGCCTCTACCTGTCGAGGGCCATAGTGCTCGCGCACGGAGGGAACATATGGGCCGAGTCGGAGGGACCCGACAGTGGCACGACCGTGCTCATCGAGCTGCCACGCCAGCCGCCCCCGCAACATCCAGGGCAGCGGGAGGGGCGCTGAATACGGCGGGCCTGTATGCTCCTCGGCCCTCTACCCCGTCCGGGCATATGGTGTTATGCTTTCAGACTACAGGACACCGGGCGCGGACGATACCGGGGGTTCAGGTAGACGGCTGTCCTCTGTCATCCTGAGCCGAAGGCGAAGGACCTGTCCCGTACGACCCGGGGACTCGGTGAGAACGTTCGGTGCGCAAGGAGGGAGACGCCATGGCGAAGCAGGAGATCAGGGTGACGGTCAACGGCAGGGAGCACCGCTCGGAGGTGGAGCCGAGGCTGCTCTTGGTGCACTACCTCCGCGACGTGCTCGGCCTCACGGGCACTCACATCGGCTGCGACACCAGCCAGTGCGGCGCCTGCACCATCATCATGGACGGGCAATCGGTCAAGTCTTGCACCGTCTTTGCGGTTCAGGCCGACGGCAGCCAGATCACGACGATCGAGGGACTCGCGAAGGACGGCCAGCTGCACCCCCTGCAGGAGGGGTTCTGGGAGGAGCACGGGCTGCAGTGCGGCTTCTGCACCCCAGGGATGATAATGAGCGCCTACGACCTGCTCCAGCGCAACCCGGACCCCACGGAGGCCGAGATACGCGAGGCGCTGGAGGGCAACCTGTGCCGTTGCACGGGCTACCAGAACATCGTCAAAGCCATTCAGTACGCCGCGAGCAGGGTGCGGGAGCACGAGCCCGTCGCCGCGAGCTGATACAGGAGCGCTCCGATGACTACTGCGACTACGTTCGTGGGGTCCAGCGTCAAGAGGGTCGAGGACCCCGAGTTCATCACTGGTTCGGGCACCTACCTGGACGACATCAAGCTTCCGGGCATGGCGCACATGGCGATACTCCACAGCCCGCACGCCCACGCCCGGATCAGGGGCATTGATACCTCGAAGGCCCAGCAGCACCCCGGCGTGCTCGCCGTCTTCACCGGGAAGGACACGGCGGGCATCAACCCGCTCCCGTGCGCGTGGCAGGCGGGTGGGGTCGAGAACCACGTCAACACCCCGCATGTGCTCGCCTCCGACGAGGTCCGATACGTCGGTGATGCCGTGGCTGTCGTGGTGGCCGAGGACCCGTACACCGCGCGCGACGCGCTCGAGCTCATCGAGGTGGACTACGAGCCGCTGCCCGCCGTCGTGGACCCCGAGAAGGCGACCCAGGAGGGCGCGCCACAGCTCCACGAGAACGCGCCGAACAACGTCTGCATGCGCTGGACCGCAGGGAACCAGGAGGCCACCGACCGCGCGTTCGAGCAGGCCGAGGTCGTGGTGAAGCAGAGGCTGGTCAACCAGAGGCTCATCCCGACCGCGATGGAGACACGCGGCGCGATCGGCAGCTACAACCCCGGCACCGGGGAGTTCACCATCTGGATGACCTCTCAGGCTCCACACGTGATGAAGCTCCTCCTCGCCGCGTTCGTGCTGAACGTGCCCGAGAACAAGATCCGCTGCATCTCTCCGGACGTCGGCGGCGGCTTCGGCTCGAAGATCTTCTGCTACGCGGACATGGCGCTCGTAGCGTTCGCCTCCAGACAGCTCGGCAGGCCGGTGAAGTACGTCGAGGACCGGACGGAGAACTACCAGTGGACCACCCACGGCCGCGACCACGTGACCTACGCCGAGATCGCGGGCACCCGCGACGGCAGGATCACAGGGCTGAGGGTCAGGACCTACGCGAACCTCGGGGCGTACCTCTCGACGATCGCGCCCGGCATCCCCACGACCCTGTACGGACGCATGGTGCCCGGCGTGTACAAGATTCCCGCCACGTTCGTCGAGGTGCTCGGCGTGTACACGGACACCGCGATGGTGGACGCCTACCGCGGAGCAGGCAGGCCGGAGGCCGCCTACCTCATCGAGCGGATGGTCGACCTGTTCGCGCGCGAGGTGGGGATGGACCCCGCGGAGGTGCGCAGGCGGAACTTCGTGCCTCCGAACGAGTTCCCGCACGACAACGGCGTGGGGATGCTGCCCTACGACTCGGGCGAGTACGAGAAGGCCCTGAACCGAGCGCTCGAGCTCTCGGGCTACCCGGAGTTCCGCCGAGAGCAGGAGGAGGCTCGCAGACAGGGCAGGCTGCTCGGCGTGGGGCTGTCCAGCTACGTCGAGGTGTGCGGCGTCGCGCCCTCGGCCTGGATCGGGCTGAACGGCCAGGGCTGGGGCGCGGGCCTTTGGGAGAGCGCGAACGTGAGGGTCCACCTCACCGGCAAGGCCGTCGTGACCACCGGCACCTCGCCACACGGCCAGGGCCACGCCACGACGTTCGCGCAGCTCGTCGCCGACGAGCTCGGCGTGCCGATGGAGGACGTGATCGTCGAGCACGGCGACACGCAGGGCACGCCGTTCGGCTTCGGCACGTACGGCAGCCGCAGCCTCGCCGTCGGCGGCTCGGCCATCCTGCGCTCGACGGCGAAGATCAGGGAGAAGGCGAGGAAGCTCGCGGCGCACATGCTCGAGGCGTCCGAGGAGGACGTCGTCTGGGAGAACGGCAGGTTCACGGTGAGGGGCTCGCCTGAGTCCGCCAGGACGATCCCCGAGATCGCGCTCGCCGCCGCCACCGGTTACAGCCTGCCCGAGGGCATGGAGCCGTACCTCGACGAGACGAGCTACTACGACCCGCCGAACTGCACCTTCCCGTTCGGCACGCACGTGTGCATGGTCGAGGTGGATCGTGACACTGGCGAGACGAGGCTCGTGCGCTACGTCGCCGTGGACGACGTGGGCAACGTGATCAACCCCATGATCGTGGACGGCCAGCTGCACGGCGGGATCGTGCAGGGAGTGGCGCAGGCGATGTGGGAGCAGGGAGTGTACACCGAGGACGGCCAGCTCGTGACCGGCTCCCTCATGGACTACGCCCTGCCGAAGGCGAGCATGCTGCCGAACTTCGAGCTCGACCGCACCGTCACGCCGACGAACGTCAACGCGATGGGCGCGAAGGGCGCGGGCGAGGCCGGCACGATCGCCGCGACGCCCGCCGTGGTGAACGCGGTCATGGACGCGCTCGCGCCCCTGGGCATCCGTCACCTGGACATGCCGCTCGCGCCCGAGAAGGTCTGGCATGCCATCCAGGAGCGCAGCGCCTCGCAGAAGGAGGAGAGGTAGGATGATTCCCGCCGAGTTCGACTACTACGCGCCGACCAGCGTGCAGGAGGCGATAGGGCTGTTGCAGGAGAAGGGGCCCGAGGCGAAGCTGCTCGCCGGAGGGCACAGCCTCGTGCCCCTCATGAAGCTCCGGCTCGCCGCCCCCTCCGTGCTGATAGACCTCAACCGGATCGCGGAGCTGCGAGGCATCCGGAGCTCGGACGGAGGCGTGGCGATCGGCGCGATGACCACCCACAGCGAGGTCGAGAGCTCGCCGGAGCTGGCCGACCGCTGGCCCATCTTTCACGTGGCCGGAGCGATGATCGGCGATCCGATGGTGAGGCACCGCGGCACCATCGGCGGGTCGCTCGCCCACGCCGACCCCGCTGGCGACTGGCCCGCGGTCGCGCTCGCGCTCGACGCGAGGATGCACATAGCCGGCCCGAACGGTGAGCGGGTGGTGCCCGCCGGGGAGTTCTTCGTGGACATGCTCACCTCGGCGCTCGAGCCGGACGAGGTGCTCACCGAGATCGAGATCCCCGCGCTCGAGGGCAGGGTGGGAATGGCGTACGAGAAGTTCCGCCACCCCGCCTCGGGCTACGCGGTCGTGGGCGTGGCGGCGGTCGTCGTGACCGACGGCTCGGGCAGCTGCCAGGACTGTCGCGTGGCGATCACCGGCGCGGGGCCGAAGGCGACCCGGGCGACCGGAGTCGAGGAGGCGCTGAAGGGCAGGCCGCTGGATGAGCAGAGCATCTCCGCGGCCGCGGAGCGCGCGGGAGAGGGGATGGCTTTCCTGGGCGACATATACGCCTCGGAGGAGTACCGCGAGCACCTGACGAAGGTGTACACGAAGCGGGCGCTGCTCGCCGCGGCCCGGTCGGCGCAAGGCTAGCGAGACCCCTCCACCCCACACTGCGACGCCAGCCCAATCGGCGCGATCCCCTTGCGCCGGGGCTGGCGTCATCGGTTATTGTTGCGGTGCACGCGACAGCCCGGTGCCCGCGCGTGCTCGATCTCAGGGCTATATTACGTCCATCTGGGGAGTGTCTGCAGCCATATCACTCCGCCGGCCCTATGGAGAGGGGCCCTACGAGTCGCGCGGTTTTGTAGTAGACTTTGTGTAACGTCGCACGATAGGTGTCGGGCAGGAGCATCCGGGAATGGACGATTCGGTGACGCTGGGCTCGGAGCAGCGGCAGCGCAGGCGCAGGTGGCTGTGGACCCTCGGCGGGTGCTTCGGCCTGATCGTCGTCCTCTGCATAGTGATCGTGGTCGGGGGACGCATCTACCTCGCGAAGCACGGCGCGAAGACGACGCACACCTGGGCTCAGGCCGCCGTCAACGCGAAGATGACCGTCTACAAGCCCACCTACCTGCCCCCGGGCTCCGGGGAGCCCAACATCCTGACGCTGAACGTGGGCAACGGCGTGAAGTCGCTCACCGCTCAGTACGCAGGAGGCAAGCTCGCGATCAGCGAGGTCAACCGGGTGCAGAAGCCAAACGACGGCAGGGCCACTACCGTCCGGGGAGCCGACCAGGCGTGGTTCACCAGTCAGCGGGGCAGGCACGAGCTCGTCATCATCCGAGACGGCACCACGATCCAGCTCCTGGGGCCCTCGGACAGCGATCTGCTGAAGGTCGGAGAGTCGCTTCAGCCCGTCCGCGGCTAGCGCCTCACTACCGTGCCTGTCTGTGGCCCGTCCCCGAAGAGCAGCGGGGCACTTGCAAGTTAACCTCGGGTTGTCGCATTATATGCCGGACTCTCGTGAGACAAGGAGGAATGCAATATGGCAGGCAAGGGGGAAATCGTCGACCGCGTGGCCGCCAAGACGGGCAAGAAGAAGACCGAGGTCGCGCAGGTGATTGACGAGATGCTCTCCGAGATCAACGGATCCCTCGACAACGGCGAGGCGGTCACCCTCCGTGGCTTCGGCACCTTCCGCGTGAGGGAGCGAGCCGCGCGCAAGGGCCGCAACCCCCGCACCGGCGAGGAGATCACCATCCCCGCGTCGAAGGTCGTGTCCTTCAAGCAGAGCAAGTAATCACACGCAGGGATCGAGGCCGGAAAGCCCACGAGCTCGAAGCGCGCTGCCCGGCCTCGTTGCACCTCCCACCTCCGACTACCCATCGCGACCGCCATTGCAGCTCTCTCGAAGCTCCCTGGCATCCGACTTGATGAGGATCGCTCAGCGCGGAACACGCCAGGAGGAACGTCAGCTTGATCCGGATGCTGGACCACACCGCCGACGTGGGCTTCGAGGTAGGGGGAGGCTCGCTCGAGGAGCTGTTCGACGAGGCCAGGCGGGCCCTCCTGATGATCTACTTCGAGCGGCCGCCCGAATCAGGCTCCGATCGGAGAAGGGTCGAGCTCTCGGCCCCGGACCTCGAAGCGCTGCTGGTGCGGTGGCTGAATGAGCTGGTCCACCTCGTACAGGACGAGGGGTTCGTGCCCGTGCGAGCACAGATCGCGCTCCCGGAGCTACCGGAGGAGCGCGCCCTCGACGCGAAGCTGACGGGAGCCCCGCTCGACCTCGAGTCCTACGGCTGGCAGGGCGAGGTCAAGAGCGCCACCTTCCACGGCCTGTGTGTTCGCCGCGAGGCTGGCGGATGGCGAGCGCAGGTCATCCTGGACGTGTAGCCTCCGGACGATCGAGGTGATCTCGCGATGAAGTTCGAGCGGCTGTCGAAGTACAAGTACCGGATACCGCGAAGCGGCAGGATGCGCGTGGACGCCGATTTCTACGCGTCCGACGAGATCCTCGCGGCGCTCGAGGCGGAAAGCTACGCGTCCCTGCAGCAGCTGGCCAACGTCGCCACCCTGCCCGGAATCGTGGAGCCGGCGCTGACGATGCCGGACATCCATTGGGGCTACGGCTTCCCGATCGGTGGGGTGGCCGCGTTCGACCCGGCACAGGGGGGCGTGGTGAGCCCGGGAGGAGTGGGCTTCGACATCAACTGCGGGGTCCGACTGCTCACCTCCGAGCTCGTCCAGTCCGACCTGGAGCCCGTGAGGGCCCGCCTGGCCGACGCGCTGTACCGGGAGATCCCGTCCGGGGTGGGTGCCGGCAGGAAGGACGTCAGGTTCACGAGGAGCGACCTCGAGAAGGTCCTGCAGGACGGTGCATCCAGGCTCGTCGAGTCCGGGTACGGGGAGGCGGAGGACCCGGACAACATCGAGTCCCGCGGCCGCCTGGCCGGCGCCGACCCGGAAGCGGTGTCGAGCCGGGCGTACGAGCGCGGGCTGTCGCAGCTGGGCACGCTGGGCTCGGGCAACCACTTCCTCGAGGTGCAGTACGTGGACAGCATCTACGACCAGGAGGCTGCCACCGCCTACGGCCTCCGAGAGGGTCAGATCACCGTGCTGATCCACTCCGGATCCCGCGGCCTCGGGCACCAGGTCTGTCAGGATTACGTCGAGCGCTTTCTCTCGGCCGCGCCGCGATACGGCATCGAGCTGGTGGACAGGCAGCTCGCGGCCGCGCCGATACAGAGCTCGGAGGGCAGAGCCTATCTTGGGGCGATGGCGGCCGCAGCCAACTACGCGTTCGCGAACCGCCAGCTCATGACCCACTTCACGAGGGAGGCGTTCGCCTCCGTCGGCCTGATCTCGCGACGGGGCGAGATGAGGGTGCTGTACGACCTCGCGCACAACAACGCGAAGCTCGAGGAGCACGGAGGTCGCGGCCTGCTCGTGCACCGCAAGGGTGCCACCCGCGCCTTCGGCCCCGGAAACCCGGACGTACCGGAGCAGTACCGAGCGGCGGGCCAGCCGGTGCTCGTGCCGGGAGACATGGGACGCTACTCGTTCGTGCTCGCGGGCACCGAGGGGTCCATGCGCGAGACCTTCGGCTCCAGCGCCCACGGGGCTGGCCGCAGGCTCAGCCGCAATCAGGCAAAGAAGCTGGCCCGGGAGCGCAACCTCGTCAAGGAGCTCGAGTCCCAGGGGATTCTGATCCGCGCGGCGGGACGCGCGACCGTGGACGAGGAGATGCCAGAGGCGTACAAGGACGTCGCAGACGTCGTGGAGGTGACGCACGGCGCGGGCATCGGTCGGAAGGTGGCGCGCCTCAGGCCGCTGATCGTCGTCAAGGGCTGAGCCGCCTGAAGGTACTGCATCCCTTGCCGGCCGACGCCCACAGGGAGCTGTGCCCGTGCTCAACTGGTGCCTGACGAGCCCCCCTCGGGCGAGCGCTCCTCCTCGTACCTCGCCAGCACGAACACGACGTCCGATAGTCTGTTGACGTAGTGCAGCACCTCCGGGTTCGCGATCACGCCCTCGTGGAGCAGGCGCGCGATGAGCCGCTCGGCTCTCCGGATCACCGTGCGTGCCACGTCCAGCGCGGCACCCGCGGCCGTCTCGCCGGGTATGATGAAGCGCCGCTGCACCTCGGTCTGCGCCTTGAGGTCCTCGAGCAGCGCGTCGAGCCGGGCGACGTGCGACGCGTCCACCTTGTACCTGCTCCGATCGTAGTCCTCGGGCGGGGTGGCGAGCTCCGCCATCATCAGGTACAGCTCCTGCTGTATCTGGTACACCTCGTCCTTCACGCGCCGCTGCGAGGCGAGCGCCCGCGCAAGCCCGAGCACGGAGCTCGCCTCGTCGAGCGTGCCGTAGGACTCCGGTCTGGGATCGTACTTCGGTACGCGCGTGCTGCCCCAGAGGTTCGTGTAGCCATCGTCTCCCCGCCTCGTGCTGACCCTCGCCATTCACAGCCTCCTTCCGCGCTCGCTCCTCCAGGCATTCTAGCCGAGCGACGGTCACGAACGCCCTCTGTTATGATGTGCTTGCCATACTCCCGGAGGGTGATTGCTTGGACGTGTATGAGCTCAAAGCGCACGCGGCGGCGGCCGCGGTCGAGATGATCCCCGACGGGGCCGCCATCGGGCTGGGCTCCGGCACCACCGCCGAGATCGCGATCCGGATGCTCGGCGAGAGGGTGCGGCAGGGGCTGAGGGTGCGCGGCGTGCCCACGAGCGAGCGCACCGCCCAGATCGCGCACCGCGCGGGAATCCCGCTGACCACCCTCGAGGAGGTGCCGGAGCTCGCCCTCACGTTCGACGGCGCGGACGAGGTGGATCCCCGGCTCGACCTCCTGAAGGGTCTGGGTGGCGCGCTCACACGCGAGAAGATCGTCGCGAAGGCGAGCCGTAGGGAGATCATACTGGTGGACGAGACGAAGCTCGTGCGCGTGCTCGGCGAGCGGGGGCCCCTACCGGTGGAGGTCGTGCCGTTCGGGTGGCGCCGCGCCGCGCGGGAGCTGGAGACGCTCGGCCTCCAACCCGAGCTGCGCTGGAGCGGGGATGAGCCGTACGTCACGGACAACGGCAACTACATCCTGCATCTCCACACCGGCCCGATCCGTAACCCCGCCGACCTCAACGCGCGCATCAGGTCGGTGGTGGGAGTAGTCGAGACCGGCCTTTTCCTGGGACTGGCCTCGCTCGTGCTCGTCGGCACCGAGGACGGAGTCCGCCGCATCTCCGCGGAGGGCCGGCAGAAGGCCAGGCTCGGCCCCGGGCATGGCTGACGAGCCGCGCACCCCCATCAGCAGGCCCGAGTGGACGGTGCTCCTGGTAGGTGGGCATTCGGGCTCGGGCAAGAGCACGGCCGCGGAACGGATCGGTCTCGAGCTGGGCGTGCCGTGGCTCTCCGTGGACGACCTGCGCCTCGCAGTGCAGAGGTACTGCCTGCACCGCCACGAGCCGGGCGACCCGCTGTACTTCTTCGAGGAGACGCCGAGCCCCTTCCGCCTGCCCCCCGAGAGGCTTCGAGACGCGCTGACGGGCGTGGCGAGCGCCGTGGCACCGGCGGTCGAGATGGTGGTGGAGAACCACGTCGCGATAGACGCCCCCGTGATCGTCGAGGGCAACGGCATCCTCCCCTCGCTCCTTCGCAGCCCGGCGTTGCGGGGGCCCGCTTCGAACGGAAGGGTGCGCGCCGTCTTCGTCGTCGAGCCGGACGAGAGCGCGCTCGTGGAGACGATGCGCACCCGTGGGATCTACACGGAGGGGCTGAGCCCCGCAGAGGTCGACAACCGTGCACGCGGCTTCTGGCTCTACGGCCGGTGGCTGGAGGACCAGGCGCGCGCCCGCGGCCTGCCGGTGCTCGAGGCACGCCCGCGAGAGACCCTGCACGAGCGCGTCCTCGAGGCGGCGGACGCGCGGAGGGACCGAGGGAGTAATTCTCGTAGGGCTTACGGCAGCAGCGGGCGGACGAGAGGAGCGACCGCGCGGTAGAGCTCGAGCAGCGCAGGCGCGACCGCGAGCGCTGGCAGGAAGTTGCCCACGGGTATCCGTCTGAGGTTCAGCAGTCGTATGCCGATCCCCACGATGAGCAGGCCACCCGCGGCGGTGAGCTCCGTCACGGTGCCCCTGTCCAGGATGCCCGCGAACAGCCCGGCGCCGAGCGCGAGCCCTCCCTGGAACACGAGGATCGTGAGCGTCGAGGCGAGCACTCCCCACCCGAGAGACGCGCCGAAGGCGAACGAGCTGAACAGGTCGAGCAGCGCCTTCAGAGCGAGGATGCGGTAGTTGCTGGTGAGACCGTTCTCGATCGAGCCGGTGATCGTGAGCGGCCCCACGCAGAACAACAGGCTCGAGGCCACGAACGCCTCGCTGAAGCGGCCGTCCTGCCCGGCGAAGCGGTCCTGCAGCCAGTTGCCGAACCGCTCGATGTTCTGCTCGAGCCTCGCGGCCTCGCCGATCAGGCCGCCCAGCAGGATCGCCCCGAGCAGGATCAGCACGTAACGGGTATGGAGCGCCATCTGAACGCCGACGAGGAGAGTGAGCAGGCCGAGGCCGTCGAAGATCGTGGTCTGCACGCGCGCCGGCAGGCGGTGCCCCGCGAGGTTGCCCAGGGTCCCGCCCAGGAGCACAGTGAAGACGTTGAAGATGGTGCCACTCAGCGCGTACAGCACGGGCACCAGTACAGGCTACTCCTCGGCCCGGCGGAGCGACTCCTCCAGTCGCTGCGCCCGGAGCGCGAAGGTGAGGTCGCCGCGGGTGCGCTCGAGTATGCCCCGCGCGCCGTCGGTGGTGCGCCTCAGGCCGCCGGTGAGCGCGTCGGGATAGTCCACGGTGACGAGCAGGTTGTAGATCTCCTCCATCGCGTCGAGCAGGTACTCCGCCCGCTGTGCGTCGCCGTGGCGGATCACGTCCAGAGCCGCGCGCCTGAGCTCGCCCACCGCCTCGCCGAGCCCGTTCAGGTAGGGGGCGACGTCCACGCCGAGCTCTGCGTGGCCGGGCACAGGCTGGCGGCACACGATAGCGAGGGTGACGTGCGCCTCGACGTACTCCTTCAGCGCGTCCTGCAGATAGCCCGCCCAGTAGATGTCGGGGTGCTCCTTGAGGGCCCGCCTGAGCTCCCCGATCCTGTCTCCGACCGCCTCGAGCGCCGCCCGCGCCGCCTCGAACTCGCCGCGATGCGTGGCCCGGATGGCGTTCGCGCAGTCGCGTACGACCGTCCGGGAGACGCTCAGCGCCCGCTCGCGCGCCTCGTTCTTCGCCTCCAGCCTCGCGAGCGCAGCCGAGCCCACGTCCCCCAGGCCACCCGTGGTTCGCTGGCTCAACGCCTGTCCTCCCCGGGCGGCCGGAGCTTGAACCCGATCAGGCGGCCTACCCTGTCCATGATCCCTAGGCCCGAGGGCTTCTCGACCGGAGCCATGAGCATCAGCACACCGTCCCGTCGCGGGTACTCCTGGCCGCACCTCAGGCACACCACCGCGCGCGGACGGCTCTCGAGGTCGCCGCCGCAGATGGGGCACTCGAGCGCGCGCAGGAACTCCTCCTCGTTGGGGGGCACGCCACGGGTCGGCTCCGGGCCGAACGCTCGCGTGAGCTCCCTCACGAGCTCCGGCTCGGTTATCCTGCCCGAGAGGAGCGTCAGCCCGTTCGCCCGCACGACGGGCACGGAGAACCTGTACCGCTCCTCGAGGTCCGGGTGGTCGGCCACGTCGAGCTCGCGCACGGTGAGCTGCAGGCGGGGCGCAAGGCTCCGGAGCTGCTCACGGGTCACGTCGCAGAGGTGGCAGCTCCGCTTGGTGATGAGCACGACCTCTCTCATTCGGCCCCCCTACTCCGCGTCCGACTTGCCCGGGCTCGCGGGCGTCGCCGCTTCCTCGTCCCGGAGATCGCGCGGGAACATACGCTTCCGCTCGACGCAGCTCTTGATGATGGAGCACGCCTCCTCGACCGAGTCCGTGAGCACCAGCAGGTCGAGGTCCTCGGGAGACACCTTCCCCTCGGCGAGCATCGTCTGCCGCATCCAGCCGATGAGGCCGCCCCAGTACTCGGTGCCCATCAGGATCAGGGGGAAGTCCTGCACTTTCCCGGTCTGGATGAGCGTGAGCGCCTCGAACAGCTCGTCCATTGTGCCGAAGCCGCCGGGGAAGATGACGAACGCCTCGGAGTACTTGACGAACATCGTCTTGCGGACGAAGAAGTAGTGGAAGTTGATCGGCACCTCGACGTACGCGTTCGTGCCCTGCTCGAACGGCAGCTCGATGTTGCAGCCCACCGACCGGCCTCCGCCCTCGACCGCGCCCTTGTTCGCGGCCTCCATCACGCCGGGGCCGCCGCCCGTGATAACCGCGAACCCCTCGCTCGCGAGCCTCCGCGCCACCTGCTCCGCGAGCCGCTAGTAGGGGTCGTCGGGCTGGACGCGCGCGGAGCCGAAGACGGCCACCGCGGGGCCGATGTTCGCCATCGTGCCGAAGCCCTCGACGAACTCCCCCATGATGCGCAGCACCCTCCAGGGATCGGTGTGGACGAAGTCGGCCTCCG
>CADDYR010000070.1 GCA_902810765.1 Chloroflexota bacterium | reverse complement strand
ACCGGCCGGCGCTCGGCCCGCGAGCGCTGCGCGGCGATCCCGAGGACGCGCGCGGCGCGCCCGTCCTCACCCGTGACCTGCGGGCGGGTGTCCTCGAGCACGCACCGCGCGAACGCCCGGATCTCGGCCTCGTACGCCACAGCGAATCGGTCGAGGTACCAGTACGGGTGGTCGTGACAGACTCCGGCCTTCGAGCGGTGGGTCACGAACGTGCTTCGGTCCGCCACCACCTCGACGCTGCCCTTCGAGCCGAACACCTCCGCGCGCACGTCGTAGCCGTACACGGAGCGGCGGCTGTTGTCCACGGTCGCGATCGCGCCGTTCTCCATCCGGAGCACTATCGCGGCCGTGTCCACGTCTCCCACCTCGGCTATCCTCGGGTCGGTGAGCACCTCGCCGGTGGCGTACACCTCCACCGCCTCACATCCGGACAGCCAGCGCACCACGTCGAGGTCGTGCACGCTCGTGTCGCGGAAGAGGCCGCCACAGCCGCGCAGGTACTCGAGCGGCGGTGCCTCCGGGTCCCGGGTGCGCGAGTGCACGATGTACAGGTCGCCGACCTCGCCGCGCTCGACCATCTCCTTCGCGCGGACGAAGCCGGGGTCGAACCTGCGCTGGAGCCCTACCTGCAGCTTGACCCCCGCGTCGCGCACGGCGGCGAGCGCCTCGTCTATCGCGGGGAGCTCGAGCGCGATCGGCTTCTCGCAGAAGATGTGCTTGCCCGCCTTCGCCGCCCGCTCGATGAGGTCGGCGTGGGTGTGGCCCGGGGTCGCTATCACCACTGCCTGGATGCTCGGGTCCTCGATCACCTCCTCTGGGTCTGTGGAGCAGCGCTCCGGCTCGGTGCGCTCCGCGAGCGACCTCACCGCCCGCTCCGACAGGTCGGCGAGCGCCGCCAGGACCGTCTCGGGTGTCCTGTGTGCTACGGTGTTGGCGTGGAAGCTGCCCATGTTGCCCGCTCCCAGCACCCCGATCCTGACCTTCGCCGTCAACGCGTGACCTCCAGCAGCTCCCTTGCGGCCCTCGCCACGTGCGCGGCGTCGAGGCCGTACTTCTCGAGCAGCGCGTCGTTCGGCGCGGACTCCCCGAACCTGTCCCGGATGCCCACGCGACGCATCCTGGTGGGCATCCTCTCCGAGAGCACCTCCGCGACCGCTCCCCCGAGCCCGCCGAGGATCGAGTGCTCCTCGGCCGTGACGACGGCGCCCGTCCTCTCCGCGGCCTCGACTATGGCCTCCTCGTCCAAGGGCTTGATCGTCGGCAGGTGCAGCACGTACGCGCCGATGCCCTCCGACGCGAGCACGTCTGCGGCCTCGAGCGCCCGCGTCGTCTCGACCCCGGTCGAGATGAGCGCCACGTCCCTGCCATCCCGCAGCACCACTCCCCTGCCGAGCTCGAACCTGTAGCCCTCCTCGAAGATGATCGGGCTGGGGTCGCGGGTCAGCCGGAAGTAGACGGGTCCGGGCACGTCGTTTGCGACCCTCATCGCCCGTCTGCACTCGACAGCGTCGGCCGGGGCGATCACGGTCATGTTCGGCATCGCCCGCATCACCGCGAGGTCCTCGACCGACTGGTGGGTCTTGCCCGTGAACCCGGTGAGCAGCCCGCTGTAGTGGGCCGCGAGCTTCACCGGCAGCTTCGTCTGGGCTATGACCATCCTCACCTGGTCGAGGTCCCGCTTGGCGAGGAACACCGCGAAGGAGCTGATCCAGGGCACGAAGCCGACGGTCGCCAGCCCCGCGGCGACGCCCGCCATGTTCTGCTCCGCGATGCCCATCTCGAAGAACCGCTCGGGGTGCCGCTCGGCCACCCTGTCGGCCTTCGTGGAGTTGGCGAGGTCGCCGTCGAGCACGAGCACGCGGGGGTCCTGCTCGATCAGCTCGCACATCGTCTCGCCCCAGACCTCCCGAAGCGCGGCCTGGGGCCTTTGGGTGATCGCGCTCACGATACCACCTCCCCCAACTCCCCGAGCGCTCGCCTCAAGTCCTCCTCGGTGATTGGCTTGGAGTGCCAGGCGTAGTGCCCCTCCATGAACGAGACGCCCTTGCCCTTGATCGTGCGGGCGACTATGAGTGTGGGCCTGTCGGTCGAGCGCCTCCCCAGCTCGCACGCCGGAAGGATCTGATCGAAGTCGTGGCCGTCTATCTCGACGACGTTCCAGCCGAACGCTCGGAACTTGCCTCCGGGGTCCGTGATCGGCGACTCCCTTCCCACCCCCGCGTAGCCCTCAGGGGAGTAGGTCCAGCCGTACTGCGAGAGCCGGTTGTGATCTAGAATGGCCGTGAGGTTGCCGAGCCCGAAGCGGGGCGCGACCTGCGCCGCCTCCCACACCTGCCCCTCGTGCAGCTCCCCGTCCCCCAGCATCACCCAGGTGTGGAAGCCCCTGCCCGCGAGCCGGGCTCCCAGCGCCATCCCCACTCCCGTCGAGAGGCCCTGCCCCAGGCTGCCGGTGGACATGTCCACCCCCGGCGTGACGGTCATGTCAGGGTGGCCCTGGAGGCGCGAGTCCGCAGAGTCGAAGCTCAGAAGCTCCTCGACCGGAAAGTATCCGCGCAGCGCGAGTGCCGAGTACAGCCCGATCGCGGAGTGCCCTTTGGAGAGGACGAACCTATCGCGGTCCGGCCAGTCGGGCTTGTGCGGGTCTATGCGCATCACCCGAAAGTACAGGGCGGCGAGGAGGTCGGCGGCGGAGAGCGGGCCGCCGATGTGTCCGGCCCCGGCGTGGTGCACCGAGCGGATGACGTTCACGCGGATGCGCCTCGCGACCTCCGCGAGGTCGTGGGTCATACGGCACCTCCTGAGCGGGTACAGGGGTATTTTACTCGTTCGGCCCGTGCTCTAGACAGTGTCAGCAAGAGCAGGAGGCAAGCTCTCCCCCGACCCGTGGAAGGAGAGCCCGTCCTCAGTGTGTGGCGGGCGCCAAGCCTACACCCCCACGCAGAGCTCCGCCGTGCGCTTGTCACGCCACTCGACGAGCTCTCCGAGCTCGGACATGTCGTAGTCGGGGCCGCTCGAGCCGACGAGCAGGTGAGTGATCCCGGCCTCGACGTAGTCGTCCGCGAGCTTCACCTGGTCGCCTCCGACCATTATCGAGCGCTCGATCTCGCTCGGGTCGCGGCCGACCCTCTCGCACCACTCGTCCAGCACCCTGCTCAGGCGGGCGGCCTCCTTCGGGTCCCCGAACCCGTTCCAGATGTCTGCATGCTGCGCGACGATCCTGAGCGTGACCTTCTCGCCGGAGCCGCCGATGAGTATGGGGATGTGGCCGTTCACGGGGCCGGGGTTCAGCCGGGACAGCCGCTCCTCAATGATCGGCATCGCGGCGTCGAGGTCGCGGAGCCTGGCGCCCGCGGTCTTGAAGTCGTAGCCGTACTCGTCGTAGTCGCGCTTGAACCAGCCCGAGCCGATGCCGAGGATCAGCCTCCCACCGGAGATGTGGTCCACGGTGCGGGCCATGTCGGCGAGCAGGTTGGGATTGCGGTACGAGTTGCAGGTCACGAGCGCGCCGATCTGGGCCCGCTTCGTCACCTCCGCCATCGCGCCGAGCATCGTCCAGCACTCGAAGTGCAGACCGTCGGGGTCGCCGGACAGGGGGAAGAAGTGGTCCCAGTTGAAGATCGTGTCCGCGCCCATCTCCTCCGCGCGCACCCACGCGCTGCGGTACTGCTCGTACGTCCCATGCTGGGGCTTGATCTGTACGCCTACTCGTAGCTTCCTCTGCATTGTGTCTCCGGATTCCTTCCTGTTGATTGCTGCGACGTCCTCCCCCATGGCGGGAAGGGCGTCCTGGACCCGGTAGACATGGTACCAGGATGCGGAGGCGACCCGCTTATGGGCTATCGGGTGCGGGCGGCCCGGCCGCTGCGCACGGCGTCCTGCACCTTGCGCATCCCGCTCGCACTGGGGCAGCTCGAGCCTCCCGTACTGTGTCGGCCCGTAGGCCGGATCGTGGCCCAGGTGTCGAACGCGATCCCGCGCCTGCGCGATATCTCCCCCAGCTGGTCCATAGGCGGGGCTGTATACTTCCCATCCAGTTCCGCGCGCACCTCCAGCATAAGTACACCGTCATACAGGGTATAAGCATCTGTAATCTCCGCCCAGTACAGCAACAGCAACTCTGCTGATCAACGCGTTGCTTCCGGGTCGCGGGCGGGGGTACCCTCCTCAAGACCACCAAATTGGTAGACAAAGTGAGATAAAGGAGGCTGTATGCGGTACCTGTCAATCCTTCTCCTGGGCGCGCTGCTCGTGCCCGTGCTCTCGGCGTGCGGGGGAACCTCGCTCGCCAACTCACAGGGATCCGATGTCAGGCTCACCCTCGTGGCCTACTCGACCCCTAAGGATGCGTATGACAAGCTGATCCCTGCGTTCGAGAGGACTGCCTCCGGTAGGGGCGTCACCTTCGACACCTCGTACGGCGCCTCGGGATCGCAGAGCCGAGCCGTCGCCTCGGGCCTGCCAGCGGACGTGGTCGCCTTCTCACTCGCGCCCGACGTCGACCGTCTCGTGAAGGCCGGACTGGTGAGCAAGGGCTGGAACGGTGACCAGTATCACGGCATGGTCACGGACTCGGTTGTCGTGCTGGCGGTGCGCCCCAGCAACCCCAGACACATCCGTACCTGGGATGATCTCCTCAAGCCGGGGGTGGAGGTGGTGACGCCTAATCCGTTCACCTCGGGCAGCGCTCGGTGGAACATAATGGCGGCCTACGGCGCTCAGCTCGAGCAGGGCCGGTCCTCTGAGGAGGCGGACGAGTACCTGAAGAAGCTGTTCGATCACGTGAAGGTCCAGGACAAGAGCGGCCGGGATGCCATGCAGACCTTCCTCGGAGGGGAGGGAGACGTGCTCATCACGTACGAGAACGAAGCCATCGCCGCAAAGTCCAAGGGAGAGATGCTCGACTACGTCGTGCCTGACCAGACGATTCTGATCGAGAACCCGGTGGCCGTCGTGTCCACCAGCAAGCACCCGGAGCAGGCGAGAGCCTTCGTTCGGTTCCTGCGCTCTGTCGAGGCTCAGAGGATCTTCGGTCAGGAGGGATACAGGCCCGTGAGGCCGGACGTGTTCCAGGAATTCCGCTTCCCCCGCCCGCCTCGGCTCTTCACCATCTCGAAGCTCGGGGGGTGGGATCAGGTGGACCGAAAGTTCTTCGATCCGGACAACGGCGTCGTGACGAGGATTGAGCGGGCAAAGGGGGTGTCGGTTGGCTCTAAGTAGCAGGCTGGCAGCGGCGGAAAGCCGGAGCCGGCCCCGCGGGGGCGAGCGCGGAGCGGCCGCGGCCGTGCTCGCCCGGGGCGTGGTGACCAGCTACTTGGGGCTGGTCGTGCTCATCCCACTCGCCGCGCTTCTGTGGCGCTCTGCGGCCTCGGGATACGACCGGTTCGTGAGCACGGTCACGAGCCCGGAGGTCCTGGCCTCCATACAGCTCACGATCCTGCTCTCCCTCGGAACGACCGCGCTGAACGCCTTGGCGGGCACGCTGATCGCCTGGGTGCTGGTGCGCGACTCGTTCCCTGGCAAGCGACTGGTGGACTCGGTGATAGACCTCCCGTTCGCCATCCCCACCGTCGTCGCGGGACTGACGCTCCTCGCGTTGTATGGCCCGAGGAGTCCGATCGGGGTCGACGTGGCATACACGAAGGCCGGAGTCGGGCTCGCCCTCCTGTTCGTGACTCTGCCGTTCGTCGTGCGGTCGGTACAGCCCGTGCTTCTGGAGATGGATCGCGAGGTAGAGGAGGCGGCGGCGTCGCTCGGCGCGAGCGGGGCCGAGACGTTTCGCCGGATCGTTCTGCCGAGCCTGCTCCCTGCGATCCTCTCCGGCGCCTCCCTGGGCTTCGCGCGCTCTCTCGGAGAGTTCGGGGCCGTAGTGCTCATTTCGGGCAACGTGCCGTTCCGCACGGAGGTCGTGGCCGTAACCATCTTCGGGCGCGTCGAGAGCGGCGACGTTGGAGGAGCTGCCGTCATCTCGGTAGTGCTGCTCCTGCTGTCGGGACTCGTGCTGCTGATGACGGACGGCCTTCGGCGGTGGAGGCTGGTGTGCGATGGCTAGGCTGATGCTGCGGGCGGCTGCCCTGACGTACCTGGCGTTGATCCTCCTGCTGCCGCTTGGGATGATGGTCCTGCGCGCGTTCGGGAGCGGCCCGGTGCAGGTGTGGCGGGCGTTGACCTCCCCGGATGCGTTGCACGCCCTCTGGCTCACGGTGCTCATCGCCCTGATCGTCGTGCCCCTCAACGCGGCGTTCGGCGTGCTGTGCGCGCTCGTGCTGGTGCGACACGAGTTTGGGGGCAAGCGGGCGCTGAACGCCCTCGTGGGCCTGCCGCTATCCCTCTCGCCCGTGGTGGTGGGGCTGGCGCTCCTGCTCGCCTACGGGCAGGACAGTTGGTTCGGAGGGTGGCTGGCCGAGTCGGGGATCAGGCTGATCTTCTCGCTGCCGGGTATGGTGCTCGCGACGCTGTTCGTGTCGCTGCCGTTCGTCGTGCGCGAGGTCGTGCCGGTGCTGCGCGAGGTCGGAAGGGAGCAGGAGGAGGCGGCCTCGACGCTCGGTGCCTCTCCCTGGAGGACCCTGCTGAGCATCACGCTGCCCTCGATCGGACCCGGAGTGGCCTACGGCGTCGTGCTCACGACCGCGAGGGCGCTGGGCGAGTTCGGCGCGGTGAGCGTGGTCTCGGGCAACGTTGAGGGAAGGACACAAACACTGACGATGTACGTGGCCGATCGCTTCGAGCAGTTCGACGTCACCGGCGCCTACGCCGCGTCGCTCCTGCTCGCACTGCTCGGCGTGGCCACCCTGCTGATGATGAACAGGATATCGAGGAGACAAGGCAGATGAGTATCACGGTAGATCGTGTGTCCAAGAGGTTCGAGAGGTTTCAGGCGCTGAAGGAGGTGTCTCTGGAGGTGCCGTCAGGCTCGCTCACCGCGCTCCTGGGGCCATCGGGCAGCGGCAAGTCCACGCTGCTGCGCGTAATCGCGGGTCTGGAGACTCCGGACGAGGGCGAGGTAAGCATCGGGGGAGAGCGGGTAACGCATCTGCCTCCGCAGAAGCGCGGCGTCGGATTCGTGTTCCAGCACTACGCCCCCTTCAAGCACATGACCGTGTGGGAGAACGTGGCGTTCGGGTTGAAGGTGCGCAGGCTACCCAAGCCGGAGATCCACCGCAGGGTGCGCGAGCTGCTCGAGCTGGTGCAGCTGGAGGGCTGGGCGAAGCACTACCCCTCTCAGCTCTCCGGAGGCCAGCGCCAGCGGATGGCGCTGGCCAGGACCCTCGCCGTCGAGCCGAGCGTGCTGCTCCTGGACGAGCCGTTCGGAGCCCTCGACGCCCAGGTCCGGTCCGATCTGCGCCGCTGGCTGCGCAGGCTCCACGACGAGATAGGGGTGACGACGGTGCTCGTGACGCACGATCAGGAGGAGGCGATGGAGGTGGCGGACCGCATCGCCGTGATGCACCAGGGAAGGATAGAGCAGACAGGCATGCCTTCGGAGGTCTATGACCACCCCGAGAGCGAGTTCGTGATGGCGTTCCTGGGCAGGGTCAACCGGCTAGGAGGTGCGCTGATCCGCCCGCACGACGTGAGCATCCTCAGCAGACCGACACCGGGCACGCGCGAGGCGATGATCGAGCGGGTGGTGCATCTGGGCTTCGAGGTGCGGGTCGAGATGCTGCTGGGCGACGGATCGCCACTCTGCGCTCAGCTCTCACGCGACGAAGCCGCGTTCCTGGACCTCAGACAGGGGAGGATAGTGTACGTGGACGTGGGCGCGGGAAGGACCTTCGAGCCGTCGCAGCTGCACCGGGCGGCCTCATGACGGAGATTCCGGATGGACACCTGTCCGCTGTCATGGGATGTCGTCATCGCGCGCAGCTCGATGGAGCCACGCTACCACAAGGGATCCGAGCCTGAGGTATCTGGTTCGAGCTCGGCAACCCGGGAGGAGATTCAGAATTATCACTGAGAGATGTCGGTGCAGAGAGCACGCCCCGACGCGGGTAGCCACTCAGTGCTGGCTCCTGTGGCGACCTCAGTGCGCACTCGTGGCACGAGAGCCCGAGCCGTGGCGCGCTGCCTCCTGCACCTTCCGCACGGCGCTCGTGATGTCCGCGAGGTCGCTCTCGTCGCCCAGCAGCACGTTCTGGGGCAGCCAGACGGTCTCGCGGCACGCGCGCTCGCACTGGGGCAGCTCCAGCCTCCCGTACTGCGTCGGCCCGTAGGCCGGATCGTAGCCCGTGGCCCGGGTGTCGAACGCGAGCTCCTCGAACAGCGGCTGCCTGTACAGCGGCACCGGATATCCGGAGCTTGCCGGGATGCCCTCCGCGTTGAGCGCCCTTACGAACGCCTCCCGGCTCATCCCGCCGAAGCCCTCTGGGTCGTAGCGGAAGATGTACAGGTGATGCGAGTGCACATCCGTGCGTGGGTCCCGCTCGAGAGGACGGACCCCCTCGATCCGGCCCAGCTCCGAGTCGAGGTGCCGGGCCGAACGCTCGCGCCTCTCGATCTGCTCGGGCAGCCGCTCGAGCCCCGCGAGCAGCAGCGCGCTCTGGAGCTCGGTGAGCCGGTGGTTGCCGCTCAGGAAGTGGTGCTCGTACCACGGCCCGCCGGGCGAGCGACCGAAGTCGTGCAGGGACTCGCACCGCTCGGCGAGCGCGGAGTCGTTCGTCGTGATCATCCCACCCTCGCCCGAGGTCAGGTTCTTCGATGCCTGGAAGGACCAGCACCCGAGGGCGCCTATCGCGCCGACCTTCCTTCCCGCCCACACCGCGCCGTGGGCGTGGGCCGCGTCCTCGATGAGGGTGATCCCGCGCCTGCGCGATATCTCCCCCAGCTGGTCCATATCGGCGGGGTGGCCGCCGAAGTGCACGGCGATGATCGCCCTGGTCCTCGGGGTGATCGCGGCCTCGACCGCGTCCGGAGCGATGCAGTAGGTGTCGAGGGAAATGTCGGCGAACACGGGCAGCGCGTTCACCTCGAGCACGGCCGACGCGGTAGCCATGAAGGTGTACGGGGGGACGATCACCTCGTCGCCCGAGCCGACCCCGAGCGCGCGCAGCGCCAGCACGAGGCTCACGGTGCCGCTCGTTGTAGCCACCGCGTGCGAGGCGTCGTGGTAGGCAGCGAACCGCCGCTCGAGCTCGCGCACCCGAGGCCCGTTCGCCGCGGACCACGTGCCGCTCTCCAATACCTCTCTCAGGGCTCGAAGATCGGACTCGTCGTGCACCGGCCACTCCGGAAAGGGACGCATGCGTACGGGGCTCCCGCCCTCGAGCGCGAGCGTTGACATAGCTATACCTCCTGGCTGCTGACGGTTTCTGCGAGCGAGTGGATCGCCTGCCTCACGCGGCCCTCGATCTCGGGCGAGAACCGCGACGGGAGGAGCAGGTACAGGCCGGACTCGTCGGACTCGTAGCCACCCTCGGCGATCTGTCGGGCTGTCGGCACGTATCCGAGCATGCCGTTCGAGTAGCCGGCCGGCAGGACACTTCCCCCGGATATCTGTCGTGTGTACAGCCCGTACTCCACCACGGGCTCGGCGTTCGCGGCGAGCAGGGAGAGCCCTCGAGCCAGATCGAGCCTCTGCAGCTCGAGCTCGGCGAAGGGGCGCAGGCGGTCCGGCTCGGCGAGCAGCGCCCTCGCCCACTCGCCCATTGCGCCCTCGCGTCCGGATGCCGCGCGCAGCTCCTCGGGGGAGGGCACGTGCTCGAACGGCAGCTGCACCGTCCGGGTCGTGCCGTGCACCTGCGTCGGCTCCAGGGCCTCCACGCGGCCGCTCATCGCCTCGCGTGCGGCGGCCGCGAGCTCGCGACCCCGGCGCACCACCTCGTCGTCGTGTGCTCGGACGAAGCGACCGTCCTCGATCACTGCGGGATTCACGTCGCCGCAGAAGCCCTGCAGGTACTGGCAGACCGCGCCGGTCTCGCGCTCGAGCTCCGTCATCGCCACTCCCGGAAACTCACCCGAGATCAGGTTGTCCTGTGAGATCACGGGATGGCAGGTGTAGTGGACGAAGGCGGCCCTCGGCCGCTGACGTCGGTCGCGGAACTCGACCGCCGTGACGGCCCGGTCCGTCGGACCCTCCGGATTGGGTGCGTGTTCGACCCTGCCCGCCACGAGCCTCCGCCGGTTGATCGCTAGCCCGTAATCCGACGTGCTCCGGAACACCTTCACAGGCTCGAGGTCGCGTTCGGCGAGCGTCGCCGCCTCGATCAGCCGCTCCTCGAGGAGAGCGACGAAGCGCTCGTCGCGCCTGCCGATCGAGGGGGCAAATCTGGCACTCGTCTGCGGCCCGGAGTGGGAGTGGGTTGCGGCGAGCAGGATCGCCTCCGGCGGAGCGCCGAGGCGCGCGCTGAGGACGCCTCTCAGGTGCGTGATCCGCTCGGGCGGCCAGTAGAGGACGTCCGCGGAGGCCACGAGCGCGCGGCGTGGCGGCATCTCGAGCAGCGCGACGCGCAGGTGGAGCGGCTGTGCCACGCCCTCGGAGAGACCGGAGCGCGCGGCGAAGCCCGCCAGGGGAAGCGGCCAGTCGGGAGTGATCTCCACCCTGGCTGCTCCCAGCCTCAGCTCGGACGCTGAGCTCACTTCCTGACGCCCTTGAGCGTGCCGTTCAGGATCCAGATGATCGTGAAGTTGTCGCCGTACTCACTGTTCTGCCACAGCGGGTCGCTGTCCGGCGGCCATCCCGTCACCCGTACGTTCTCGAGGATCGGGTCGTTGCCGTAGCGCTCCCAGAGTGGGATGATCGGCAGCAGGTAGTTGAACGCCTTGGCGAGCTCGAGGATGGTCCCGCGCTGTTTTTGGGTGTCGAGACCCAGCGGCGACTGCTCGATGAGCTTGCGCAGGTCCACTCTGCCCAGCCCCGGCACGTTCTGCACCAGGTCGAAGTTGATCCCGCCGGCGCTCGCGTTGGGCTTCGTGTTCGCCAGCATGTCCTGGTAGTACGAGAAGTAGGGGTGCGGGTTGCCCGTGCCCCATCCTCCGATCCCTAGCTCGAACTTCCCATCCAGCATCATGTCCGGCCACTGCGTGAAGGGCACGGTGCGGAGCGTCAACCTCATCCCGAACTGGTTGAGCTGGTCGGTCGCGTTCGAGGCGGCTGCCGACCAGTCCTGCCACTCAGCTGGGGCGTTGATCTCGAAGGCGAGCCGTTCGCCCTTCGGCGAGGTCCACACCCCACCCTGCTTGCGGAACCCGAGCTTCTGGAGGTCAGACGCGGCCCTCTCCGGGTCGTACGCGTAGGAGTCCATCTTCGCGAGCTCGGAGGGATCGAGCCACTGCTCGATGATCTTGTCGGGCACGCCGGTCATGTACTTCGAGGCGACTCCGGACTTGCCGAGGGACACGATCCCGTTCTGCTTCTTGTCGATCGCGCGGGCGATTGCCTGACGCACCCGCGGATCGGCGAGCGCCTTGGTCTTCGCGAAGTTCATGTACAGCGAGGGCCCCGAGAACACGGGTGGACGACGGATGCGAAGCCCTTTCTTCACCATCTCCTGCTCGGTCGCGGGCGAGAATCCGCTCGTCGCGTAGTCTATCTTCCTGTCGAGGATGATGGTGACGATGGCCGTCGCGCTGGCCTCGTTGTAGAGCACTATGCGATCGAAGTTCACGACGCTTGCATTCCAGGCGGTCGGTACCTTCACCATCGTCAACTGTGAGGGCGTGATGGTGCTCGGGTCTATCCTGTACGGCCCGCTTACGACCATCTCCTTCAGCTTGAACTTGCTGAACTCCGTGTTGAGCGCGCTCATCTCCTTCGAGTCCGGCTTCAGGCCCTTGTCGAACAGCGCTTGGGCCCTCTGCGCCCACTTGCCGTACACAGAGTGCGCGCGTATCTTGTCGCGCAGCACGAAGTAGGGCACCACGGAAGCCGGCTGTGCCATCGTGAAATCGACGGTGTGGTCGTCCAGCGCCTTGATGTCCCCGAGGTACTGCCACTCGGGGGTGTTCTGCATCCTCGTGATTGTGAACGTCGTGACCACGTCCTTCGAGGTGAAGTCGGAGCCGTCGCTCCACTTCGCTCCCTGCCTGAGGTGCACTCGGAACTTGTCGGGCGGGATGATCTCCCAACTCGTAGCCATCAGCGGGATGTACCGGCGCGAGTGCCACTCGTAGATCGCGAACGGCATCTCCATGAGGTCCTCGTAGATGCCCATCGTGATCGCGTTCGCGGTGAAGCTGTTGAACTGGCCCTGCGGTGGCGGGCTGTACGGCCAGTATCCGTGGTACTCGCCGCCCGTCGGCTTGCCGCCGATGGGGATGGGGCTCGCGATCGCCGCCAGCTGCTCGGTGATGGAGCCAGCCGACGGTGACGCGGTGCCAGTAGCGCTGACGGTCTGAGTCGCGACCGGAGTAGTCCCGGATGGGGCAGCCGGCGGGGTGGCGCCCGCGGAGGTCGCCGAGGTGGTGGGAGTCGTGCCGGTGCCGCCCTGTCCGGTGGTGGCCGTGCCTGCGGATGCTGCGGATGTGGGGTTAGCGCCCGGCTTGCTGCCGGTGGCGGCGCCGCAGGCGCTCAGCAGGGGGGCGCCGAGCGCCCCGAGCGCGAGCGTCGCGCCCGCCTGGAGCAGCCTGCTCCTCGTCACCCGCCTCTCGGGATGCTCCGGCCTCATTTCCCTGTTAGTAGTCATACTGTATCCCCTTCCTGATCAGTGCTTGACTCCCCTGAGCGTGCCGTCGAGTATCCACAGAACGACGAACGAGTCGTTGTACACCGGCTGCTTCCATAGCGGATCACTCATCGGCGGCCACCCGGTCACGCGCACACCTTCGAGGACGGCGCACCCGCCGTAGCGCTCGGCGAGCGGTACCTGCGGCAGGAGGTAGTCGTACGCCTTCGCGAGCTGCGTCACCGTCTGCTTCTGCTCGTCCGCCTGGAGGCCCTCCGCGGACTTGATCACGAGGCTCCGGAGGTCGACCTCGCCCATCCCCGGCACCTTCTGCTTCAGCGGGAAGTGCATCCCACCACCGGGGGCCTCAGTGTTGTTGGAGAACAGATCGAGGACGTAAGAGAAGTAGGGATGGGGATTGCCCGTGCCCCAGGCGTTGATCCCCAGCTCGAAGTCGCCCTTGCCGAACTGATCGGCGTAGGCAGTGAAGGTGATGGACCTCACCGTCGTCCTGATGCCGAACTTGCTGAGCTGCTCCGCCGCGTTCGTGCCCGCCGCAGCCCAATCGGTGTACTCGGCGGGGAAGATCATCTCGTAGCGAGCGGGCTTGCCCTGGGGCGTGTGCCAGCTCTTGCCCTGCTTCTTCCAGCCGGCCTTCGCCAGAAGCGCGGCTGCCTTGTCCGGATCGTAAGTGTAGGGGTTGATGGCTGCCAGGTCACCGGAGGACATCCAGTGCGTGATGATCTCGTCCGCCACGCCCGTCATCATGTATCTCGTCGCCAGCCCGGAGCCCATTCCATACGCTACGTCCGCGTTCTGCTTCTTGTCTATCGCGTACGCGATCGCCTGCCTCACCCTCGGGTCGCTCATCTCGGGGACGCGCTTGAGGTTGAAGTACACCGCCGGGCCGGAGAGCACCGGCGGGTTGACGAGCTTGATGCCGCTCTTCGCGAACTGCCTCATCACTGCCAGCGGGAAGCCGTGAGTAGCGTAGTCTACCTTTCGAGAGAGCACGAGCGGGGTGATCGTGGGGGTCTCGCCGTTGTAGATCACGATCGTGTCGAAGTTGACCTGGTCAGCATTCCACGCGGTCGGCACCTTCTTCAGCACGAGCTGGGCGCTGGTGATCGTGGGCACGTCTATCTTGTACGGGCCGCTCACGGGCGCGTCCTTGAGCTTGTAGGCGCTGAACTGGGTGTTGAGCTTGCCGACCTCTTTCGAGCTGGCCTTCAACCCCTTGTCGAAGAGCGCCCTCGCCCTGCGTCCCCACTGTCCGTAGACCGAGTCGGCGCGGACGTTCATCTCGAGCACGTAGTAGGGCACGACGCTCGAGGGCTTCTTCATCGTGAACAGGACCGTATGATCGTCCTCTGCCTTGACGTCTCCCAGGTAGTTCCACAGGTCGTACACCTGCATCCACGTGATCATGAAGGTGGTGACGACGTCGCGGGCGCTGAAAGGCTTGCCGTCGCTCCATCTCACTCCCTGCCTGAGGTGCACCCGAAACTGGTTGGGCGGCAGCACCTCCCAGCCCGTGGCGAGCATGGGGTAGTACTCGGCAGTGCTCCAGTTGTACATCGCGAGCGGCATCTCCTGCAGGCCGTAGTAGATGCCTATGGCGGAGGGCAGGGCGTTCGCGATGAACGTGTTGAACTGGCCCTGGGGCGGCGGGGTGTACGGCCAGCCTCCGTGGAACTCGCCTCCCGTGGGTTTGCCGGAGTACACGGTCGGACTGGCGACGGGCGCGAGCTTCGAGAGCGCCACGCTCGGGCCCGCCGTGCCGGTTGGGGCGACGGTCGCGGCTGTTGCCGCCGGAGCCGGAGTTCCCGCCGAGGTGGGAGCGGGCAAGGTTGGGCTGGTGCCGGACACGGTAGGCTTCTTCGTGGCGGGAGGAGCCGTGGTAGGTGTCGCCTTGCCCTGGGTGGCCCTGGACAGCGGCGCGGCCGCCTTGCCGCACGCGCCAAGCACCAGGCCAGCCGAGACAAGCGCTCCGGCCCGCAATAACTCGCGACGGGTGATCCTGGTTGAACCCTTGGGCTCTTCGTTCCGATCCGACCGCATCCTCGCACCCTCCTCCGGGCGCTACGTCTCCCGGACACCAATTTGGTAAAATTGTTGACCTAAGAATACACCTCGCGTGAGGGGATGTCAATAGACCGGAGTCCACGAGGCTGGCGAGAGACGATCAGCTGTGGCATCGTAGTCGTGCACGCGATGGGTGCAGAGGGTAAGGAATGAGCAACACCAGGCGCGCGATAATCGGCGTGCTCGCCTCCCGCGGGCCGGTCTCGCGGGCGGAGCTCGCAAGGGAGACCCGCCTGAGCAAGCCCACCGTGCTCGCGACGGTCTCCGAGCTCATCTCGGAGGGGGTGGTGAGGGAGGTGGGCGCGGGCAGCTCGGCGCGCGGCCGCAGGCCGGCGCTGCTCGGCCTCGGCGGCGACAGCAGGTTCGTGGCCGGGGTAGAGGTGGCGATGACCTACGCGCGCTTCCTGCTCGTGGACCTGGGAGGCGAGGTGGCGCGCTCGGTCGAGCTCCCGGTGCCCCAGAGGCTCAGCCCCGGGGAGGCGGCCGATCTCGTCGTGCGAGGGATCCGGCAGCTCCTGGCCGGCTGTCGTCCGGACGCGCTCATCGGCTGTGGGGTCGCCACCCCAGGCATGGTGGACGTCGACAGCGACACCGTGTACAGCACGGGCTTCGGCTGGTCCCTCGTCCCGCTCCACTCGATGCTCGAGTCCCGGCTGGGCGTGCCGGTAACCGTCGCGGACAACGCGCATACCGCGGGCCTGGGCGAGCTGTGGCATCGGGGTCGGGATACCCGCAAGGACCTGGTGTACCTGTACCTCGGCTGGGGGGTGGGAGCGGCGATAGTCCTCGGAGGCGACCTGCACCAGGGCCGGAACCACACGGCGGGAGAGCTCGGAGGCATGGTGATCGCCAGCGGGCCGGACGGCAGGCCGCTGACGCTGGGAGAGCTGGTGGGGGTCGGCACGCTCGCCGAATGGATCAGGCGCGAGCTGTCCGGAGGGCAGGACAGCCCGCTCTCTGCGCTCCCCGAGGATTGCGATGAGTACGAGGCGGCGCGCGCGATCTGGAGCGCAGCGCAGGATGGTGACCACCTGGCGATGGAGGTAGTGGCGCACACCGCGCGTCACCTGGGCGCCGCGGTGGCGAACCTGGTGAACCTGCTCAACCCGGAGGAGGTCGTGCTGGGCGCCGCCCTCTCCTGCTGGGGGGAGGAGTTCGCGAGGGAGGTGTACGAGCGGGCGGCGCCCCTCTCGCTCGCGGTGCCGCTCGGATCGGTCCGCGTAGTGCCGTCCAGGGCGCCGGAGACCGCGTCCGCGCTGGGCGCCGCCGCGCTCGTGCTCAAGGACGTGCCCGAGCTCCTCGCCTCGCCCCGGCGCTGATACCGAATCCGGATGATAAGTCAGTCATTCCGGGGCTGGAGGCCGAAGAGCCTGTCACTACCCTCTGTCCTTCTGAGCCGAAGGCGAAGAATCTGTAGTTGCGGCGACAGATCCTTCGCTTCGCTCAGGATTTGACGTTTAGACAAAGGGAGGGTGCGGAGGGGGAGGAATGAGAGGATGGAAGTGGAGGTTAGTGAGGGCGCCAGAGAGGTGGATGCGGTCTCGTAGGCTTGTTCCCCCGCTTGATGA
>CADDYR010000069.1 GCA_902810765.1 Chloroflexota bacterium | reverse complement strand
GATCTGCACCGTGCCGCCCCCAGCGCGCTGGCGTATCACGACCTCGCGCCGGCCCGGCCGCCGCTCGGCGATCCTCCATCCCAGCCGACCGCGGCGCAGGACGTAGTGATCGGGCGTCGCGAGGCCCGAGACGACCGCCTCTCCCAGGCCGGGGCTGGCCTCGACGACGACCTCGTCGCGTGCGCCCGTGACCGGGTTCGCCGTGAGGGCCACGCCCGCGACCTCGGCGTCCACCATGCGCTGCACCACGACCGCGAGCTTCGGGGTCTCCTCGAATCCGCGATGCGCCCTGTACGAGATCGCGCGCTCGCTCCACAGCGACGCCCAGCAGCCCCGCACCGCGTCCAGCAGAGCCTCCTCGCCGATCACGTTCAGGAAGGTCTCCTGCTGCCCGGCGAACGCGGCATCCGCGAGGTCCTCTGCGGTCGCGCTCGAGCGCACAGCGACCGCCCCTCCCTCCAGCCCCCGGTACGCCTCGAGCACGGCGCGCTCGACCTCGGCCGGTACGGCTCCGCGCTCGAAGGCCGTACGGACGACGGCCCCGCCCGCGGGGTTGTCCCCGATGACGCTCACCAGGTCGTTTCGCGCGACGAACGCGTCGTAGGCCGGGGTCGTGACGACAAACCCTGGCGGCACGGGCAGCCCCATGCGCACGAGCCGGACGAGGTTCGCGCCCTTGCCTCCCAGCAGGGCGATGTCGGCTTCCTCCGGTCCGTCCAGCCATCGGGTGTATGCTGACGTCATCGTCGTGTCTCCTGTCCTGGCACCTCTGGGCTAAGTCCCTGGAGGAATATCTCGACAATCGCCCGCACGTGCTCCTCGTCGGTGGGTCCGCCGGTCTTGAACATCGGGAAGAATAGCTTGATGCCTAACTGGGACAGCACCATTCCGACGAACGCGCGGGAGCTGGCTCTGACGTCGTGGGGGCGGAGCCGGCCGAGCTCCACCTGGCGCTCCAAGTATGTCTGGAGGAACCCGAGCAGGCGCGCTACTATGTGCCTGCCAAACATCTCAGTCACGTCGGGTCTGCGGATCGCCTCGGGCACGATCAGTCGCAGTACCCTCACCAGCCCGGGCCGGTTTGCCGCCTCCAGATACGCCCTCGCGAACTGGGGGAGCACCTCCTCGGGTGGGCTGTCGAGCACCCGCTCGGGCTCGCGCACGACCTGGAGCACGGGCAGGTGGCGCTCGACGACCTCGCGGAAGAGGGACTCCTTGCTTGGGAAGTACCAGTAGATGAGGGCCTGCGACTGGAGCCTCGCGCGCTCGGCGATGCTCTTGATCGTGGCGCCCCTGAAGCCCTTGTCGGCGAACTCCTCGAGCGCCGCGTCGAGGATCTGCGCCCTCCGGTCGGACGACTCGTCCACCCCCGCACCTCCTTGACTGACCGTTCAAGCAACAGTCTACTCCTGATTGAACGTTTAGTCAAGAGTGCAGCAGAGCAAGATATGAGAAGTACGCCGAACTCCCGGTGGCTTACACTCTACGAGCAACCAGTCCAAGACATTTCGAAGTCGGAGAGGAAGGGCAGGATCGTGGCACAACGAGTGGTACACTTCGAGGTCATAGGCAGGGACGGGGAGAAGCTGCAGAGGTTCTACTCGGGCCTGTTCGGCTGGGAGGTCGCTGCCGACAACTCCATGCACTACGGAACCGTCCGGCCGGAGCAGGCGGGGATAGGGGGCGGGATCGGCACAGGCCCTGAGGATTACCCCGGCCACGTCACCTTCTACGTCGAGGTCCCCGATGTGGAGGTGGCGCTGGCCAGGGCGGAGAGCCTCGGCGGGCGGCGCGTGATGGGTCCGGACGAGGTGATGGAGGGGCTCGTGATCGGCCAGTTCCTCGATCCGGAGGGCCACCTCATCGGGCTGGTCAAGAGCATGTGACGGGCACATCACGGGTCTGTCATAGCAAAGAGCCGCTGGTTCGTAGCTGGCGGCTCCCTTTCTGTGGAAAGGGTTAGGATGAGAATGCTACTGGAGAATAAGAACGCCGTCATCTACGGGGCGGGCGGGGCGATAGGTGGCAGCGTCGCCCGTGCATTCGCCCGCGAGGGGGCGAGGGTCTTCCTCGCAGGGCGCACCCGCGAGACGCTCGAGGCTGTGGCCGAGGACATCGCGGCCGTCGGGGGGCAGGCCGAGGCGGCCGTGGTGGATGCGCTCGACCCACAGGCCGTCGAGCGGCATCTCGGGGCTATCGTGGATAGGGCGGGCAGCGTGGATGTCTCCTTCAACGCGATCTGGATTCGGGGAGACCTGCAGGGCACGCCGCTCCTGCAGATGTCCTGGGAGGACTTCACCCTCCCGATCCTGACGGGCGTCAAGACGCACTTCCTCACGGCGACGGCAGCGGCTCGGCACATGATACCCAGGCGCTCCGGCGTCATCCTCACCCTCTCCTCATCCTCGGCGGCGCTGTCGGGGCGCGACCGGAGGTACCACCTGACGGGGGGCTTCAGCACGGCGTGCGCGGCCATCGAGGCTCTCTCCCGCAGCCTGGCGGGCGAGCTCGGGCCTCCAGGGGATCCGCGTCGTCTGCCTGCGGCCCGACGCGATCCCGGAGACCTGGAGCGAGGATGCCGACAACGCGGAGGCGCGGAGGTACATGGAAGACGGGACCCTGCTCGGACGCCTGCCGACCTTGGAGGAGGTCGCGAACACAGCGGTCCTCATGGCCTCCGATCGGGCCAGCGCGATGACCGGAACCGTCGCGAACCTGACCTGTGGCTCGATCATAGACTGAGCCCATGTCGGCGGGCGACACCTATTGGGAAGGGGAGCTTACGATGGCGAAGCTGATCTACTCGGCGATCACGTCGCTCGACGGTTATGTGGCGGACGAGGACGGCAGCTTCGACTGGGCCGTGCCGGATGAGGAGGTGCACACCTTCGTCAACGACCTCGTGCGGCCGGTCGGCACCTACCTCTATGGGCGCCGGATGTACGAGGTGATGATCGGCTGGGAGACGGTGCACACCCGCGCCGACCAGCCAACTTACATACAGAACTTCGCGGAGATATGGCAGGCAGCCGACAAGATCGTGTACTCCAAGACGCTGGAGACGGTATCCAGCGCCAGGACGCGGATCGAGCGAGAGTTCGACCCTGAAGCGGTCCGGCAGATCAAAGCACGGGCGAAACATGACATAACTGTGGGCGGTCCTCACCTCGCCGCCGAGGCATTCAGGGCCAGGTTGGTCGACGAGTGCCATCTGTTCCTCGCGCCCATCGTGGCAGGAGGCGGCAAACGGTTCCTTCCTGAAAGAGTCGGTCTGAAGCTCGAGCTGCTGGACGAACGCCGTTTCGGCAACGGCACGGTTTACCTCCGCTACTCCATCAGGACTTGAGGAGACGACGCTACATTCTGGGGGTTGGCAGCGCCAGCCCATAGAGTAAGGAATATGATCGTGAACGATATCCAACAGAGAGTTCAGGAAGCCATAGATCGGCTGGTCGAGTCCGGAGCCGAGAGGGGTTTGCAGGTCGCCGTATACCGCCAGGGGGAGCTGATAGTCGACGCCGTCGCGGGCGTCGCCGACCCTGCGACCGGGCGTCCGGTCAGCCCGGACACGCCCTTCTACTGCTACTCGGTCGGCAAGGGCGCGACCTCGACCGTGGCGCACGTGCTCGTCGAGCGCGGCCTCTTCGGCTACGATACGAGGATCGTGGAGCTGTGGCCGGAGTTCGGCGCCCACGGCAAGGAGAAGGCGACCGTGCGCCACGCCCTGACACACACCGTCGGAGTGCCCGGCATACCCGCCGACACCACTCCCGAGGACTTGTGTGACTGGGACAGGATGTGCGCAACGATCGCTGACACGGAGCCCTGGTGGGAGCCTGGGACGAAGACGGCCTATCACGCCTACACCTTCGGCTACATCGTCGGCGAGATCGTGCGGCGAGCCACCGGCAAGCCCATCTCGCTGGTCCTGCGGGAGGAGGTGGCCGAACCGCTGGACATCGCGGACGAGCTCTACTTCGGCGTCCCGGAGTCCGAGCTGGGAAGGCTGGCGCGGCTGGAGGACGCCGAGGGCAGCGCGGAGATGCTCGCCGCGATGCCCGACGATTCACCGCTTTTCAAGTGGGGACCGCGTGCGACATTCCCGACCGCCGAGTTCGGCAACCGTGCCGATGTGCTGATGGCGGACATCCCGGCCGGCGGCAAGATGTCCGCGCGTGCGATGGCACGCATGTACGCCGCGCTGCTGGGCGAGGTGGACGGTGTCCGGCTCATCTCGCCCGAGCGGCTGCGTGAGATTACCGCCCCGGCTTTCAGCGGGGAGGACCAGGTCATGGGAAACCCGGTCACTTGGGCTTTGGGTTACGCCATCGGCCGTATCGAGACCGACCCGCAGGAGACGCCGACCGCGATCAGTATGGGAGGAGTCGGTGGAAGCTACGCTTACGCGGACACCACGTCCGGCGTCGCTTTCGCGCTGACCAAGAACCGGCTCACCTCGGGCTTCGACACCGCAGAGCAGGTCGTCGGGATCGTCGCGGGCGCTGTCGCCGACGCCCCCGTCAGTCAGTAATATCAGACAGAACGGAGGAAACAGGAGATGAGCGAGGGAGGATTGTCCGGGGCGCGGCTCGGCCGGATGCGCGAGGTGATGTCCGGCTACGTCGAGCGCGGCGAGCTGCCCGGGCTCGTCACGCTCGTCAGCCGGAAGGGCGAGGTGCACGTGGACGCGATCGGCACGAAGGAGGTCGGGGGCGGCGACCCGATGCGGCGCGACACGATCTTCCGCATCGCCTCGATAACCAAGCCGATCACGGCAGCGGCGGCGATGATCCTGGTGGAGGAGTGCAGGCTGCGGCTCGACGAGCCCGTGGATCCCTGGCTGCCCGAGCTTGCCGACCGCAGGGTGCTGCGCACGCTCGAGACCCCGCTCGAGGACACCGTGCCCGCGGACCGGCCCATCACCCTGCGCGACCTGCTGACCTTTCGGCTGGGGATCGGGGCGGTGATGGCTCCGCCGGGCCGGTACCCGATCCAGCGGGCGATGGAGGAAGCGGGGGTGGCCCCGAGCGCGAACCTGCCGGCAGTCGCGCCCGACGAGTATATGCGGCGCCTGGGCGGTCTGCCACTGATCCACCAGCCGGGCGAGCAGTGGCTGTACAACACGGGCTCGGACGTGCTGGGCGTGCTGATCTCGCGCGCGTCGGGCCAGTCGCTCGGGACCTTCCTGCGCGAGCGCATCTTCCAGCCCCTGGGGATGAAGGACACCGGATTTCACGTGCCGCCCGAGAAGCTCGACCGGCTGCCGACCAGCTACTATATGGACGCTGCGACAGGCAGACTGACGGTCTTCGACGAAGCCCGCGACGGCAGGTTCGCCCACCCACCCATCTTCGAGTCCGGCGCGGGCGGTCTGGTCTCGACCGTGGATGACTGCCTGGCCTTCGGCCGGATGATGCTGAACAAGGGACGGTGCGGGCATGAGCGCGTGCTGTCGAGGCCATCGGTCGAGCTGATGACCATCAACCATCTGACGACCGAGCAGATGGCCGACGCGCGCATCTTCTTCGGGGAGAACCGGGGCTGGGGATTCGGAATGGCGGTGTACACGAGGCGCGACGATCTCGCGGCCGTGCCCGGAAGGTTCGGCTGGGACGGAGGCTACGGCACGTCCGCCTACGCGGACCCGGCGGAGGACCTGGTCGGGGTTCTGATGACGCAGCGCCACATGGACTCCCCCCAACCTCCGCGGGTCTTCGTCGACTTCTGGACCTCGGCCTACCAGGCGATTGACGACTGAGTCACCTCGCGACGAGCACGGAATAACCATGAGGGGCCACGATGACCGAGAACGACCAATCCCGGGCTGAGCTCGCGCTCCGGAGCCTGAACGGGCTCGTTACCCGGATTCGCTATCAGACGGTCTCTCACTCCGAATCCGACAGAGCGGCGAGGCACAGGCAGGTCCATCCCGCGGAGTCGAGCAGCACGCGCATCAGGTGCAGCCGCTCCCAGCGCCGCCTGAGCTCGAGCCACTCGTCCGCGGGGATCTCGGGCGTGACCTCGAGGGTGCGCCTGTTGATCGGCACGTTGCCGGTCAACGTCACGCCGAGCATCGCGGCGTAGCAGGCCATCCCGCCGAGCGTGAGTCGGAACGGAGTCGAGCCACGTCGCCGGGAGAGCCCGGCGACCGGCGCGCACGACAGCAACGTCGAGGTCATGAGGATGGGCATGAGCGCGCCGTAGCGTCTTGTGATCGCCTGCTCGGCCTGGACGTGCGCCCGCGTCGGGAGGCGGTGAAGCGCGGGATGAACCACGACGAACGTGCCGATCTCATTCCCGGTGAGCAGGGACGCGAGCATCAGGTTGGTGAATCGAGCGATGGTCAGCTGCATCGGATCCTCTCCTCCGGGGCATGGGTCATACCAGATACTGGTGATGGGTCCGTCACTCTGAGGCCGGAGGCCGGTCGCTCAGGGTGACGGGCGCGGGTGGCTCCAGGATGACGATCGGTAAATGTATCGTCCGGAATCCGTATCAGACTGGTCCCTCCCTGTAGCCTTCTTCCTCCTCCGGCTCGTCGCTGCCGGCGATCGGGGGCTCCGTGTCGAGCGCCCCGAAGCCGGTGTCGCCGTACCCTCCGCTGACTCCGGGATCGGTGTCGGCTCCCAGACCTCCCGTCTCGACGGGCTCCCGGCGCTGCCCGGTGACGTCGCTCACTATCCTGTGGAGCGTGCGCCACACCGTCTCCTCGCTGTGCCCGGTTCGAGCCGCGATGTCCTCGATGGGCGTGCCGTTCGCGGCGAGCAGCGCGACCTCGCGCTCCATGTCGGGCATCGCCTCGATCTGGGCTCGCGCCTCGCGCAGCGTGTGTTGTATATCCTCGGGACTCTCGGGCATTCGCACACCTCCTGGCTGGATATGCGCGTGCAAGTCCGATGCCAGCCGCTCGAGCTCCGCCCGTCCACCAGCTCCACGCGGTCGCCCTGGGTGAACAGCCCGAGTGCGGCATGCCTCGACCTCGCAATCCTCCTGAGCCCTGTGCCAAGTATGGCCGAGGCGAGGTCGCACGAGGCTCTCCGCCGGTGCTATACTGCACTTGATTGAGTTGGTCAACGAATGGAAGGCGTGCAGACAGCTCGGACGTTCACCAGGCTGCATCCCACCGCCAGGCGGCTGATAGCCGCGAGGGCCTTTCTGGCGGTGGCGCAGGGGATCGGGGTGGTGGACCTGACCCTGTACCTCAAGGCGCTGCATTGGTCGGGCGCCGCGATCGGCGGCGTGCTCACTGCGGCCGGGCTGTTCGGCTCGCTGCTCATCCTGTTCGTGGGAGTCCTGAGCGACCGCACGGGCCGCAAGCCGTTCCTGCTGGTGTACCAGGGGATGATGGTGCTCTCGGGGCTGGCCGCGACGGCCACCGCGAACCCGGCAGTGCTCGGCACGGTGATCGTCGTCGCGGGCTTCGGTCGCGGGCAGAGCGGCGCGTCGGGACCGTTCTCGCCCGCGGAGCAGGCGTGGCTCGCGGCGGTCGTGCCGCGCTCGGATCGGGGCAACGTGTTCAGCATCAACAACGCCGTCGGGTTCTTCGGGATGGCGCTCGGCGCGCTGATCGGCGGCACGACCGTCCTCTGGCAGGACCAGCTCCCAGGCGCCCTCGCGTTCAGACCGCTCTTCCTTCTGATGGCGCTGATCTCGGGGATCTGTGGGCTGATCATCCTCGGCGCTCCCGCCGAGCCGAGGCACGCGGCCCTGGCCCCAAAGCCGTCGGAGCGCGGGGAGCGAGACGACGACCGCGCGATCACCGCCCAGGAGAACCAGCGCATCCTCAAGCTCTCGCTGATCAGCGTGCTGAACGGGCTCGCGGTTGGGCTGACCGGGCCTATGATGGCGTACTGGTTCGCGCTCAAGTTTGGCGCGAGCACGTCCGAGATCGGCGCCACCATCTCCCTGGGGTTCCTGCTGACCGGCCTGTCCTCCCTGTTCACGGGGTGGCTGGCGCAGCGCTATGGGATGGTGCGCTCGGTCGTGTGGCTGCGGATCGTCGGGACCGCGCTGATGGTGCTCGTGCCGCTGATGCCCGCCTTCTGGCTCGCCTCGGGTGTGTACGTCGTGAGGTCCGCGCTGAGCAGGGGCACACAGGGAGCGAGGTCGGCGCTGAGCGCGAGCATCACGCGCGACCAGCGGCGGGGCCTCTCGGTGAGCATCAACGCGCTCTCGATGCGCCTGCCCTCGGCCGCGGGGCCCACGATCTCGGGCTGGATGCTCGACGCGAACGCGCTCGCCCTCCCGTTTTACGTGACGGCCGCACTCCAACTGTTGTATGCTCTCTTGTACGGGAGGATGTTCCGCGAGTACGACAAGCCCGAGGTCGGGGAGCCGACGGCGGCGGGCAGAGGAGGTCTAAGGGGTGGAGAAGGTGTCGGAGCGGATCGGGAGCAGCTCCCTGGACACGATCGCTCACTACCTGGATGACTGGTACGACTCCCTCGGCCGCCAGTTCGGGCCGCTGTCGCGCCCTCAGCGGCGGATGCTCCGAAGGCTCGGGGGAGAGCGGCGCCCGCGGATCAGCGACCTGGCGGACGAGCTCGGGATCACGGCCGCGGGGGCCACTCGCATGATAGACAAGCTCGAGGCCTTGGGCCTCGCTAGGCGCCACCGCACGCCCGACACCGACCAGCGCGAGGTGCGGGTGGAGCTGACGCCGCAGGGTCTCCAGGCACTGCGGCGGGCCGACGAGGTGTTCTTCGAGCGCGTGCGCGCGTCCGTGTCGCATCTCGACGAGGGGGATGTTGCCGAGCTCGAACGCCTCCTCGCCAGGATCGCCCGTCCGAGGGACTGAGCAGGGCCGTGGCCCGCCGAATGCAGAGCCATCACCGGACGGCACCTGGAGAACACGCCGAATGAAGAGGCTGCTGAGGCCCCAAGTCATCGTCCCCGCCTTCCTCGGGTTGGCCCTGCTCGCCGCGCTGCTGAGCTTCGGCAACGTTACGCGCGTCGTGGACCTGATGTCGAGCTTCCGGCGGCTGTACCTCCTGTACTTCCTCCTGCTCATGATCTGCTACGAGCTGATCCGGGGCTACGAGTGGCACTTCCTCCTCCGCGCGCTCGACGTAGACGTGCCGCTCCGCGAGCAGTGGTTCGCTCTCCTCGTGGGCGAGATCACGAAGAACATGCCGATCGGCAACTACTTCCAGAACTACGTCCTGCTGAGGCTGGAGCACGAGGACATAGGGCGCACCTCGGCGGCGACGACGCTGATGGTGCTCAACGAGGTCGCGGTCGCGGTGGTCGGGGTGCTCATCATCGGCGTGGGGAGCTGGACGTGGCTGCGTGCGGTGATCATCCTGGGCCTGATCGCTGCGGCCGCCTTCGCCTGGGTCCTGTACCACGCCTACCTCCACGCCGAGCAGCCGGAGTGGGTGAAGACGAACAAGGCGGCCCGGAGGACGCTCGAGGAGCTGCGGAACTTCCGGGAGGGGGTCCGGGACCTCCTGCATCCGGGCGTGCTCATCCCCACCTTCCTGCTCGCGGCCTCGTACCTGCTGTTCTCGGGCTCCGCGCTGTACATCGCGATGCTGGGCCTCGGAGTGCACGAGGTGGCGTGGTGGGACGTGCTCGCGGTGTACCTGTTCAGCCTGGGCTTCAGCCTGATATTCCCGATACCCGTGGACATAGGGGTGGCGGAGGTGAGCGGGGTGGGCGCTTTCCTCGCCGTGGGCGTCTCGCGCAGCGTGGCCGTCGGCACGATGCTCGTGTTCCGCGCGCTCCAGCTCGGATCGGCCCTGACCATCGTGGGCCTCTCGCTCGTCTTCCTCCATCGTGAGATGAGGATCCTGATCACCGGCAAGAGGCCGAAGAGACCGACCCCCTAGTGTCCGAAGGCTCGGGCCACGAGCACCGACGCCACGGTATCGTCGGCTGGTACCATGCGAGGGCTCCAGCGGTGCTGGTAGCGATGAGCTTGTAGCGGGTATCGAGACTGGCGGGAGGTGACGTGACGGAAAGGATTGCTGGCACGACCAGCTTGGGGGTCTGGGCGGCGTACGCGGCGGCTGCTTGCGCGTTCCTGTTTGCCGCGGTGAGCTTCTACTGGGCGGTCGGGGGCACGGCAGGGCTCGACACCCTCGGCGGCAGGATCGAGGAGCTGGCACGGGCCCGCGACCCGGGGATGATCGCTCTCGGGTGGATCACCGGAGCGCTGAAGGTCTTCGGCGGCTTGCTCGCGCTAGCGCTGGTTCGACCGTGGGGCCGTTGGTTTCCCCGCTGGATGCTGTTGATCTCCGCTTGGGGAGCGAGCGCCATCCTGGCCCTGTACGGCGGCGTCCTGGTCGTGTCCGCGACGCTCGTGGTGATCGGCGTCGTCCGGCCGACCGTGCCGGTGGACTGGACCGCGCTGCGCTGGCACCTCGCGCTCTGGGACTCCTGGTTCCTCGTGTGGGGCATCCTGCTGGGGCTGGCGGCGCGCCACTACGCACGGCAACGATAGATCGGGAGTGGAGGTGACGATGTCGGCTGGATGGCCGGGCAAGGGCACCGGGCTGCTGCGAGCGCGGGACGGACAGGCCCAGCGGGTCACGAACATGGAGTTGTTCTTCGACCTGGTGTACGTGTTCGCGGTAACGCAGCTCTCGCGCCAGTTGTTGGAGCACCTGACTCCCGGCGGTGCCTTCGACACACTGCTGTTACTGCTCGCCGTGTGGTGGGCGTGGATATACACCGCCTGGGTTACCAACTGGTGTGACCCCAACCACTCGGCCGTGCGGGTAGTGCTGCTCGGTGTGATGCTCTCCAGCCTGGTGATGTCCGCGGCGATACCGGACGCATTTGGCGGGCGAGGCCTTATGTTCGCTGGCGCGTACGTCGCGATCCAGGTGGGCCGGAGCCTATTCATGGTGCTCGCACCGCACGGCGATCCAGGGCTGCGCCGCAACTTCCAGCGCATCCTGGTCTGGTCGGCGGCTTCGGGCGTGTTGTGGATCGTCGGAGCACTGCTACAAGGAGCGACTCGGGAGGCGTTGTGGCTCGCGGCGGTGATCGTGGACTACTTGGCACCCGCTTCCGGCTTCTTCACCCCGGGGCTCGGACGCTCCACGGTCCGGGACTGGAGGACTATTACGGGCGGGCATATTGCGGAACGCTGCCAGCAGTTCATCCTCATCGCCCTCGGCGAGTCGGTTCTGGACACCGGCGCTACACTAGGCGAGCTAACACCCTCCACTGTAACGGTCGTGGCGTTCGTGGTTGCCTTCATAGGCAACGTGGCTCTGTGGTGGGTCTACTTCTACCGTAGTGCGGAATGGGGCAGTGAGAGGATCTCCTCGGACAGAGAACCGGGACGGCTGGGTAGGACAGCTTACACCTACTTTCACCTCCCAATGGTGGCGGGGATCATCGTTGCTGCAGTAGCCATCGAGCTGACGATATCCCACCCTCTCGCGCACGGGGCGGTCGCGACGGCGGCAGTGTCGTTGGGCGGGCCAGCTCTGTACCTGGCAGGGCATGCGCTGTTCAAGCGAGCGATCTCCGGACATCTGTCTTGGTCGCGGATAATCGCCATCGCTGCCCTGGCGGCGATGATCCCGGTGGCTGCAGTATCGCCGATCCTGCTCACCAGTGCAGCGGCGGGCTTCATAGTGGTGCTTGTTGCGTGCTGGGACACGTACGCCCTCCGAGCGCGCGCGGCCCCGGTGAGCGGATGAAGGTGAGGCAGGCGTACCAACCTCCCTCGGTGGTCACCCATCCGACCTGCCCGGCCGCTCTTCCGAGCGGAACGAGACGAGGATGGTGTGAGCTTTGGTTGCGTGCATACCCCGTGCCCAGCCCGCGGCCAGGCTACGGCGTGCCCTCAGTTGCGCCGGACGCCGAGCTGCCTCAGCGCCCCGTCGTAGTCCCACCAGTGCCAGCCCTCGACGATGCGGCCGCCGCGGATCCTGTACAGCACCGTGCCCTCCACCCTGACCAGCCTGCCGGTGGGAGCGAGCGGACCGAGCGGGCCCGTGTGGGTGCCCGTCATCGCCCACCTGGCGATCACGAGGTCGGCGACCGACTCGAGGCTCACGAGCTCGAAGCACAGGTCGGACGACGCCGACCTCACCCTCCTGATGAAGTCGAGCACTCCCCCAGGGCCCACGCCCCCTGCGAACAGCGGGTCCGAGTCCGCCCAGTCGTGCGACCTGTAGTCGGGCGCGAACAGCTCCGAGGCCGTGGAGGGGTCGGGTCGCCTCCACAGCTCATCGAAGATCTTCAATACTATGAGCTCGTTCTTCGTGCGGGTATCACCAGCCATATAAAAGTATACCCTCGCGCGACGTTCGCTGGCGTTGATGTTACCCGGCCGATACAGGAGGACTGCGCGGTCGCCCCCTCAGAGTGTGGGATGCGGGATGCCGAGCAGCAGCTCGAGCGCCGCGGCGACGCCGTCCTCCTCGTTCGTGCAGGTGACGAGGCTGGCCGCGGCGAGCACGTCGGGGTGGGCGTTCGCGACCGCCACTCCGATCCCGGCCCATTCGAGCATCGGCACGTCGTTCGGCATATCGCCGAACGCCACGACCTCGTCTCGCGCAACTCCCAGCTCCGCGCACGACCGCTCGAGTGCGTGCGCCTTGTGGACGCCGAGCGCCGATATCTCCACGGGGCCCGCGCCCGAGTGGGTCACCGTCGCAACACCCCCGACCACGCGCCCTACTACCTCGTACAGCGTCTCGAAGGCGACGCTCGGATGGCGGACGATCAGCTTGGTCACTGGGCCGGAGCAGAGCTCGAGCGCGTCGCCCAGTAGGCTTCCCTCGGGCCGCGAGGTCGTCGAGAGGGACCTGTAAGCCGGCTCGCAGGCATAGATCAGCTCCATCTCGAGCGCAAACGCACATCCAGGGAGCCGGTCTCTCAGGTCACGGATGAGCCTGCGTGCGAGCTCGGGCTCGAGGGGAGAGTGAGCTGATACGCGCTCGCGTTCCAGATCGTAGACGAGCGCGCCGTTGCAGCAGATCGCGAGTCCTTCGATCCCGAGTCCGGACGCCATCGAGCACACGGTCCTAGGAGGGCGCGCGGTCACGAGCACGACCTCGACGCCCATCTCCCTGGCCTGCTCGAGCGTCCGCTGCGTGCGTGGCGAGATCGTGCCGTCGGCTCGAAGCAGCGTGCCGTCGAGGTCGGTCGCGACGAGCCGGACGGTCCGATTCCCTCTCAACTGTGAATCCCCTGTCACTCCGTCTTGGAAACCGTCAGCAGGGCCTCGGCCTCCTCGACCGGCAGCGGCCTCTCCCCAAGCTGCCGCTCCAGAAGGCTTTCGAGGGCAGCAACGTCGCCCTCGGTCAGTCGCTCGCGCAGCAGCTCTCCCAGGGAGGGAGTCGCGGGAGCGAGTCTTTCGTCCCAACCCGTGATCGCCTTCAGCCCCGCGAGGTTCAGCCGCACCTGCTCCACTCGCCTGGAGAGCTCAAGCTCGAGCCTGCCGAAGCGTGCCGCGGAGGCGGCGCGCAGCAGGTCACGCTCGTCGAAGCCGCGCACCAGTCCGACCACTGCATGCCCGCCTCCTGCCCCCAATCATACACGAGGGCCGAGAGCGACACAGTACGTACCGCTTGCTCACGCCCCGCCTTCTTCAGGCGACGATCGAGTGAAGGTTGACGCTCGAATGGGGTTGTGCCATATTTGCGAGCGAGAGACGAGAAGCCTGGCGAGAGCGCGACCGCCCGGCCGAGCAGGAAGGGAGAAGGGGGGCCGTGGGACCTGAAAGTAGTGAGGCGAAACCGGGTGCGATGAGGATCACGCGCAGGCGGTTCCTGGCGGGGTTGGGCGCCGGCTCGGCGCTGGTGGCGGCAGGCATCGGGGGCTTCTCCCCGATGCGGGCGGCGGGCCTGTCCCGAACCGCTGCCTCGAGCGCCCCGGATGTGCCGAGGAGCGACGACCTCAGGGAGACGGGCGACCTGCAGAGGCGATGGCTGAGCCTGCCCGGAAGCCGAATCGTCATCAACCCGTTCGACTTCAACACCTCGCTCACGCCCGTTCAGTACAACAACGCTCCCGAGCTGCCCCTGCACGTGGGCTACTACGCAAGCGACACCGCGTACAGCCTGCGGGAGATACTCTCCCTCTATCGCAAGCCCAAAGGGCTCACCGGCGGCTTCAGCGTGGCGTTCGAGGACGATTTCAATGCGCTGAGTCCGGATTGGGGCGGAGATTCCTGGGTCAGCAGGCAGATAGTCGACGGCGAGCTGGAGATGACGGTCGAGCCCTCGGGCCCGGTGCCCTGGGGGGCTACCCAGCGCTGGCTCACCATTGACCTGGACAAGTATCCCTACGTACAGCTATCCGTACCGCAAGCCGAGGGCGCGTGGTCGCTGAAGGTCAACGACGGCACCCTCGCCGTGGACATCGCGCTCCAAGGAGATACGCACCAGACCGGCATCTTCACCTACGACGTCGCGCAGGCCACCGGCTGGTCCGGCACGAAGAAGTTCGAGCTCAGGATCTTCGCGATCGGCTATGGGCAGCCGGTGTACGCGGACTACGTCAGGATCCTGGGCGTCAACCAGGCTCTCTTCGGCGCTTCCAGCTACAGCACCTCCTGGCTGCCTTACGAGCTGCCCTTCAGTGCCACGTTCGACCACGGCAGCCAGCTCGAGGGGCAGGACTTCCTGTACGACGCCGACACCATCGCGCGCACTGTGCAGGTCTCGGTGGGAGACACGAGTGATGACCAATGGGCGATCTCCGGGCGCTACCACGGCAGCGTGTCCTGGGACGGCCAACGGGGGGTGCTGACGGTCGCAGGCGGTGACTACGCCTATGCGATCGCCACGACCGCGACCGTAACCGGGGACGTCTCGTACTTCGGCTCGGTGCTGGAGATGATGGCGTGGACCGACCAGCTGAGTCAGCCGGGCACCGACGGCTACTGGGCGCTGCAGGCGCGGCTGTCAGGTCAGGTAGCGTTCGGCGTGGGCCTGGCCACGGCCGCCGAGGGCGCACCCGTTGCCGGACAGAGGGCCCTGGCTGTGCTGAGGGGCCGAAGTGCCGACGCACGGCGCATCCAGCAGAAGACCTTCTGGGATGGAGTGCTGGCACGCGTCCCTCACCCCCAGAGCTTCGCACTCACCAGCGTGCCCGACTACGGCGTGACGGCCGAGCAGGTACGTCACAGCTACTACACTGCGTGGGTGTTCGCGGTGGCCAACTCCCTGCCGGTGATGCCCGAGACGGGCTACGCGTATCCGCAGATACCGGCTGGCAAGCCCTCGATGTGGGTGTATGGCGCGCCCGGCGCGAAGCCGTCCGCGGCGTGGGAGAGCTTCCTCGGTCAGCAGTTCTACGCGTACTACGATCCCGACACCGCCTGGGCTGCGTACGAGGGGCTGATGTCGCTCGTGGACCCGAGCGGCGAGCTCGGTGGGGAGAGCCTGCCTTCCCGCAAGGCCCAGACAGCGTGGGTACTGTACCAGATCACCGATGACGATAGGGCTCTCCGCTCGGTGTACCCCGCTCTGAAGCGCCACCTGCTGTGGGAGTACGACCACCCGTACTGGATCCCGCCTGGACAGACCGGCAACCCGAACCAGCGCGACGCCGAGTTCGTGGTCTCGCTGATCGTGGATATGGGATACGCGAGGGAGATCGCGCAGGCGCTGGGGGATCAGGCAGACGTCGCCCTCTGGGACTCGAGGCGACGAAGCATGTTCCAGAGCTATCTCGAGTGGTTCTGGGAGACGCCCACGAGCGAGCCTATGCAGTACTACTACACCGACACCGGCGAGCGCAACCCCGGCAACACAGTGTGGGTCACGACCGGGCTGCACCTGGACCTGCTCGAGGAGGGGGCCTACCTCGACGGGCTGAAGCAGAGATTCCTTTCCGACTTCGACCCGAACGGCACGTTCAACAGCTTCGCGTACCCCAAGTACCCCGACATGAGCTTCACCCTCTACGGGCTCATCGAGCGGGGGATGCTCTCCGAGGCCGAGGTATTCCTGAACACGGCTATTCGCGACGTCACGAGGGCAAGCATGTTCTCGGAGCAGTACCACGAGCGGGGCTTCCCCAACCCGACGGGTGTCAGGCCGTCGCTGTTCGGCGACTGCATGATGATCGACTTCGTGTGGGTCAGGAACGGCTACCGGATGGACCAGGGCTGGCCGAGCTTCGTGCGCATAAACAAAGACGAGGGCGGCGTGAGCGGGCTGGCAATCCGCAACAAGCAGCTGGCCGAGAGGCTCGACCCGGCCGCGGGCGGGGTCAAGCTCTCCGGCAGCCTCGTGCGCGAGACTCCCGCGTGCCGACAGCTGCAGGTCCAGCCGGGGCAGACGGTGCCGCTC
>CADDYR010000068.1 GCA_902810765.1 Chloroflexota bacterium | reverse complement strand
GACGAGCAGGCCGCGGCGGTGCTGAAGTTCCCGGGCGGGATCGTCGCCGGGGCCGCGGCGGCTGTGCGGGTGGGACTCGAGAACGCGGTGCGGGTGTTCGGCACCGAGGGCAGCATACTCGTGCCGGACCCCTGGAGGCCGGGAATGGAGGGCCAGAGCACGAAGATCGCGCTGGCCCGCCGCGGAGAGGAGCCGCGCGAGATCGTGATCGCTCCCCCCGCCCCGCTGTACGCGATCGAGGCCGATACCGTCGCCGAATATCTCGAGAGACGCGAGGCCCCTCAGATGACCTGGGACGACTCGCTGGGGAACATGCGCGTGCTGGATCAGTGGAGGCAGCAGGCGGGGCTGGTGTTCGCGCCCGAGCAGCCGGAGAACCAGAGGCTGCCAGTGCACAAGCGCCCGCTCAGGGTCAGGGCGGACTCGAAGATGAGGTACGGCAGGATCGAGGGCGTGAAGAAGCCGGTGTCGAGGCTCGTGATGGGCGCGGACAACCAGGCCACCCTAGTGCACGCGAGCGTGATGTTCGACGACTTCTTCGAGCGCGGGGGCAACTGCTTCGACACCGCGTACATCTATGGCGGCGGGAGCTGCGAGCGTATCCTCGGACAGTGGGTGCGCAACCGGGGCGTCCGGGAGCAGGTGGTGATCCTCGACAAGGGCGCCCACACCCCCCACTGCAACCCGGAGGCCCTCACCCGTCAGCACCACGAGAGCCTCGAGCGGCTCGGGATGGACTACGTGGACATATACATGCTCCACAGGGACAACCCGGAGATCCCCGTCGCGGAGTTCATAGACGTGCTGAACGAGCACAAGCGTGCCGGGACGATGCGCGCGTTCGGGGCGTCGAACTGGTCGCTCGCGAGGGTACAGGAGGCGAACGAGTACGCCGGATCGAAAGGGCTGGACGGGTTTGTGGCGATCAGCAACAACTTCAGTCTCGCGAGGATGGTCGAGCCGGTGTGGGCGGGGTGCATCTCGGCGTCGGATCCCGAGTCGCGCAGGTGGCTCACTGAGCACCAGATGCCGCTGATGCCGTGGTCCAGCCAGGCGCGCGGGTTCTTCACGGAGCGCGCAGGGCGCGACAAGCTCTCCGACCCCGAGCTCGTGCGCTGCTGGTACAGCGAGGACAACTTCGAGCGCAGGGATCGGGCGATAGAGCTGGCGAAGCGGAAGGGGGTCGAGCCGATCAACATCGCGCTCGCGTATGTGCTCGCGCAGCCCTTCCCGACCTTCCCGCTGATCGGCCCGAGGCTGCTCTCCGAGACCCGCAGCTCGTTCCGAGCGCTGGAGGTGGAGCTCACGCCCGAGGAGGCCCGGTGGCTCAACCTGGAGGAGTAGATGTCGCCGCTGGAGGAAGCTCTCCATGGATGAAACACCCGATCGGCGGATGCTTGAGATGGGAGGGCGGCTCTTGGACGAGCTCCCGCCCGCCACTGAGGACGTGCGACGGTGGAGGAGGCACCTTGCCGGGTACCGGCCCGACTCAGAGCGCTCGGACGACGTCGTCGTCTGGCTCGCCTGCGTCCTGGCGCTGAAGGCCGCGGCCGAGGGCAACTTCGGTATCGGCTGCGTGCTGATCAACGATCAGGGCGACGTCGTCGCTCGCGGGCACAACGAGGTCTTCACCCCCTGGTTTCGCGGCGACCGGCACGCCGAGATGGTGGTCATGGACGCCTTCGAGGATGCCCATCCCGACCTGACGAGCCTGGCGGACTATACCCTGTACGGCTCGCTCGAACCCTGCCCGATGTGCCTGACCCGGCTGATCAACTCGGGTGTCGGCACGGTGCTCTTCGCCACTCCCGACCCGGAGGTCGGTATGGTGCACAGGAAGGACGACCTGCCGCCCGAATGGGTCGGGCTGAGCCGGGAGCAGAGGTTCGACCGGGCCGAGTGCTCGCCGGACCTGGCCGCTGCCGCGGGTCAGATCGCGCTCCTGAACCGGGCGGACCTCGAGCAGAAGCTGATGGACCGAAGACGGAGCTAGACCAAGGAGGACACGATGGAGCTGACGAACGAGCAGAAGCGGGCCATCTACGAGAACGGGTACGTGCATCTGCCGGGGATAGTGCCGAGGGAGTTGATGCGGGACGCCCTCAGGGCGATCAACAGCTCGCTCGGCAACGAGGGCATAGATCCTTCTCAGCTGCAGAAGTTCAGGGCGCAGTCCTACTGCCCCGAGCTGCAGCGGACCCGTCACATCACGAACCTGCTGTACGAGTCGCCCCTGTGGGAGCTTGCGGGCTCCGCGATAGGGCCGGGCAGGGTCAGCCCCGTCGGCGGCGGGCAGATCGCGCTGCGGTTCCCGACTATGGAGCCCCCGCGCGAGCCCGTCCCCCACATAGACGGCATGTACACACCGACCAACGGCGTGCCGAAGGGCACGATCGCGAACTTCACCGCGCTAGTGGGCGTGTTCCTGAGCGACGTGCCGGACGAGTACTCGGGCAACTTCACCGTATGGCCCGGTACCCACCGGGTGTACGAGCAGTACTTCCGGGAGAAGGGTCCGCAGGCGCTGCTCGAAGGGATGCCCGAGGTCGGGCTCCCCGAGCCAAGGCAGGTGACCGCGAGCGCGGGCGACGCGGTGATCGCGCACTACCAGCTCGGTCACGGCATCGCCGGTAACGCCTCCCCGAACATCCGGTACGCCATCTTCTTCCGGCTCTCCCACGTGAACCACGACTCGGTCCACTGGGAGTGCATGACCGACATCTGGCTCGAGTGGGAGGGCATGAGGGAGGTCGTGCGGCCCGCGGCGGGCGTGTGAGCGGCGGGGCGCCCCTGCTATATAATCCATCTCGCACACACCACGACGCAGAAGGAGCAAGCATAGATGCCAGAGATCGTGGCGGAGGGGCTCTCGTTCCCCGAGGGGCCTGCGTTCGACCCCGACGGTAACCTGTATGTCGTCAACCTCACGAGCGGCGACATCTCGCGCATCACGCCGGACGGCAGGCACGAGGTCGTCGTGAACACGGGAGGCAAGCCGAACGGCTCCGCCTGGGATCGCAGGACGGGCACGCTCACCGTGTGCGACTGCGGCCTGAAGGTGGTGCTGTCCGTCACGCCCGCGGGCGAGGTCCGGATGCTCACCGACCACTACAACCACATCCCGTACCGGGGGCCGAACGACTGCGTGTACGACCCCGACGGCAACCTCTACTTCACCGATCCGGTAGACTCGAGCGAGGACAACCCCATCGGTAAGGTATACTGCCGCCTCACGTCCGGGGAGGTCGTGATCTTCGACGACGGGTTCGCCTTTCCGAACGGTATCGCCTTCGGCCCCGACCGCAGTCTCTACGTCGCCGAGACCAACACGCGGCGCATCTTCAGGTACACCGTGAGTGAGCCCGGAAGCTACGAGGACCTCGAGGAGTACGTGACACTCAAGGGCGGGGAGGGGCCGGACGGCATGGCGTTCGACGTCGAGGGCAACCTGTACGTCGCACACTTCGGCAAGGGCTGCGTGGCCGTCGTCAGCCCGGACGGCGAGGTGATCGAGGAGCTGGACGCCGGGGGCCAGGACCCCACGAACGTGGCGTTCGGCGGCCCCGGGAACGACGAGCTGTACGTCACGGAGTCGGCCACGGGCAGGGTGTACAGGATCGCCGTCGGCCGGAAGGGCCTCGAGCTGTACTAGCGGAGCTTGCTGTGTTCCCCTCGATGCCGCTGGCACGCCTCCTGCGCTTTCAGCCGGGAATCGCACCGAGGAGGTAAGAAGCGATGATGGGCTCGATGCAGAACGTGAACGTGGGCATGAGCGTCGTCGGCTCGGAAGGGGATACCGTCGGAACCGTCAAGGAGGTCCGCGGCACCGACTTCCTGGTAGACAGGCGCATGCAGCGCGACGTGTACGTGCCCCTCGACGCGGTCCAGAGCGTTACGGCCGACACGGTGGCACTGAACATACCCGCCGCCCAGGTAGACGACATGAACTGGCCCACGCCGTAGGCCGCGGCGGGCATGATGCCGCGGCTCCTTCGCCGGCTAGCACGCACCGGACTCCGCCGCCCAGGCCCTCGCTCGCCGGCCGACGACGGCCTGAGCGATCTGAAGCCTGGGCGGCGGAGGCGCTTTTGTCTCCGCGCCCGGTCAGCTGCTAGCGCTGCTGTAGTGGCGCACTGCGTAACTCCAGAAGAGCTGGGTGAGCACGAGCCCAGCAGCCGCGAGCACGACGCCCACCGCCAGCAGCCTCGTGTCGGCCGCGCCCAGGAGCGACTGCGTCGGAAACGTCGTCGCGAACGCCACGGGCACCGCGAACGTGAGCACCACCCTGAGCACGCCCCGGAAGAACGACACGGGGTATCGCGCGGCCTCGAACACTCCGTAGAACAGGTCGCTGATCGTGTCCAGCGTCACGAGCCAGAAGGAGCACGTGACGATGAGGAACCACAGGCAGTACAGCAGCACCACCCCACAGAGCATGAACGCCGCTGCCTCGGCCACCCCGCCAGGGCTCCAGCGGACGCCCGCCTGGTTCCCGGCGTAGACTATCAGCGCCACCGCGGAGACGAGGTTCCCGAGCGCGGGCAGGTTCATCAGCCGGACGCTCACCGTGAACCGGCTCGACACCGGCCACAGCAGCACGAAGTCCATCTGACCCTCCTGCACGTACTCCGGGATCGCGTGCATGTTCGGCGAGACCTGCAGGGTGATCAGCGCGTCCACCACCCGATATACACCCGCGAGCATCAGCACCTCCGCCCGCGACCAACCGGCCACGTCGTTCGTGAACCGGAACATCAACACGAACGTCAGCACCGCGAGCCCGAGCTCGACCAGCCCCGTCAGCACGCTCACGAGGAAGTTCACCCGATACTCCATCACGAGCGCGAGCGAGATCAGCAGATAGCGCCTCCAGACGCGCAGGTATCGCACAGCCCCTCCTCTCACGCGCCCACCGCCGAGTACGACCTGAGGCCGTACCGCCACATAAGCCTGTAGCACGCCCACAGCCCGACTATGTACGCGCTCTCCACCGCGAAGCCCTGCGCCGTCCGCGCGGGCGTGAGTTGTCCCGTCAGGATCTCGATCGGGAAGGAGAGCGTGTACCTGAAAGGCTGGAGGTCGAGGAAGCCCGACACCTCGTGCGGGAAGAGCGCGAGCGGCACGAACTCGCCCGCCAGGAACGCCCCGACCAGCGACTTCGCCCTGATGAGCCCGCTCACGTCCTGCACCCAGAACGCGAGCGAGCCGAGCACGAAGTCCAGGAGGAACGCGATGGCCGCGGTCACCGGCAGGCAGGCGAGGAAGAGCAGCCAGCGCGCAGGGTCCGACGGCAGGTGGACCTCTCCGCGGAACAGCAGGCCCGCGAGGCCGACGAGCGGCAGCAGCATCGGGAGCTTCACCACCTTCTCGCCGATGTTGTTCCCGATATCGTGCAGGATGTAGGGCGCGGGGCGCAGGAGCCAGGACGAGAGCTTGCCCAGCCGGATGGCCTCCGCGACGTACTCCGCGAGCCAGGTGCTGCACACTATCGAAACGACGCTGAGCGTCAGGTAGTACGTGACGAGCTGCTCCCGGCTGTACGGCAGCCTCACGCCCTGCTCGCTCACCGCGAGCCACACCATCAGCGTGATGAGCGGCACGATCACCGCGTTCAGCATGTAGATGAAGAAGCTGCCCCGGTACTCGAGCGTCGCCATCACGTTCAGCAGCACGAGCCGCCGGACGATGCGCAGCGCTCTCATCCGGCGACCTCCCTCCCGGAGGCGGTGAACACCCTCCGCACGATCTCCTCTACCGGCACGTCCTGTATCGTGAGGTCCGCGACCCCGCCGAGCCGCACGATCCCGGCCGTGACCCCGGCGACCCTTTCCCGCGGGACCGAGAGCCTCACCCTCAGAGGGTCCTCGGTCGGTATGAGCTCCACGCCTCCGAGCGCGGCGGCCAGCTCGTCACCCGGCACCGGCTGGGCGAACACGACCGTCACCAGCTTCTCGGGCGCGGTGGACTCCACGAGCTCTGTGAGCGCTCCGTCGAAGTGGATGCGCCCCTGGTCTATCACGAGCACACGCGGGCACAACGCCTCCACGTCGTCCATGTAGTGGCTCGTGAGCAGCACCGTCGTGCCCTCTCTCCGGTTGAGCTCCGAGAGGAACTCCCGCACCCTCTGCTGAGAGACCACGTCCAAGCCGATGGTGGGCTCGTCGAGGAACAGCACCTTCGGCCTGTGCACCAGGGCCACGAGCAGCTCCATCTTCATCCGCTCCCCCAGAGAGAGCTTGCGCACCTGCACCCCCAGGAGATGCCCCACATCCAGCATCTCCCCGAGCTCACGCACGGTCGCCCGGAACTCCTTGTCCGGCAGGTCGTACATCTCCTTGTGCAGGAGCAGCGTCTCCATCGCGGGGATGTCCCACCAGAGCATGCTCTTCTGCCCCATCACGAGCGCTATCTGCCTGAGGTACTCGGGCTCACGGCGAGAGGGCGTGTGACCGAGCACCTCAGCGTGTCCCGAGGTGAGGTATAGCAGACCCGAGAGCATCTTGAGGGTGGTGGTCTTGCCGGCTCCGTTGGGGCCGAGGAAGCCCACCACCTCGCCCGTCTCTATCCGGAACGAGATGCCGTCCACGGCCCTGCGCTCGAGGATGCGGCGGCGGAACAGGCTCCGGAGCGAGCCTCGGAGCCCCGGCTCCTTGTGGTGGTACGCGTAGGTCTTCGAGAGGCCCTCGACCTCGATCGCGTACTCGTATCGAGTTGTGAGCATATAGAGATGGCTCCCATCAATGAGTGTTGACGGGAGGGGAGGAAAGTGTTGCGCCCCTCCCGCTGTCTCCCGGCACCTACCTCACGAGACAGCGGAGTTTACGAGGGCTGCCATATCTCCTAATGGAGAGCCAGCGGATGGTGCGGTCCGCGGCGTTTCCGGATGAGTCCCTCATGGACACGCCAATGATACTCCCTGAGCACGCTCCGTGCAACCTGAGCGTCATGGAAGTAGCGGGTAGCTGATCCGCTTACCTGCCAACGACATACGAAGCAGGAAGTGGAGGACGCCGCCGGAACCGACCATCAGGTCCGCGGTAGGCTGGTAGGGGTCCTCGACGAGCCAGGAGACCACTCCCGGCTCGGATTCACGGCAGAGACAGCGGAGCACTCGCGCGATTTTATCCACCCGCATGGGCCACTCCGTACCGCCCAGTACGCGCCCGGCCTCCAGGTAGATCTCGCCCAGACCGCTGAGACCATGACACTGGCTGAGGTTGCCGTGACGAACGTCTGCGGGATGGGCGTAAAGCGCCCTCGTAGCCGTCTCGGCGTACGGGGTGAGTCCTGTGTGCTCGTACAGCTTCAGGAAGGTCAGCGCTATGCCAGGGCCCCCGTGACACCACCATCTCCATCTGGCAGGGTTTGCGTCGCTGTACTCCCATTCGAGCGTATCACCATCGTTCGCTGAAATCGCGCGATCCATCAGCCATCGAGCTCCCCGGTCGCGCGCAGCTACGGCTGCATCCGAGTCGAACCGCCGGGCGTACTCGGTCAGGAAGTAGACGATGCCACTGGTGCCGTGGGCGAAGCCGGTCAGTGTCTGGCCCGACATGCCGTCCACGCCGGGAGGCATCTTCCAGGACCCATCGGTCTGCTGTGTCTCCACTAGGTAATCTACGCAGCGATGGCAGAACCCCATCAGGTCCTCATCGCCGATCAGCTCTCCGCAGATGAGTGCGGCGAGACCTTGACCAGCCGCGCCGTGGGTTACGTCCGGCCAGTCGAGGGTGCTATTGAGCGCGGTCCGCAGGAAGCTGTCTGTCCTTGCGTCCCTGACCAGGAGGCCGCTGGCGATCGCCTCGGCTAGCGCGACGGCCACGCCAGCCTCGCCGAAGTGCAGACCGGGCAGGTGGGAGTCGGGCGCTGGCACGTCACTCAGCAACCACTCCGCGGCCCTGGCGACGTACTCCCGAGCCCTGTCGGCGCCGTAGCCGAATCGGGCCAGGCGGCTCAACACGTAGACCTGTCCTGCCACTCCGCGATTGGCGCTGCGCCTCAGCTCATAGGCGCCAGCGTGATCGCTCGCGCCCCGGTGGGATGGGTTTCGCATCGCGGCCGACAGGCACAGGCCGGTCTCGGTATCCAGCATGGACCCCTCGAGGAATCCCTTCTCCCCCGCCTCGATGAGGTGCTGGGGGTCCAGGCCTCCTGCTCCTGCGGTTTCCTCGTCGGCGCGGGCAGGTGCTGCCCGGGTGAGGTGGCCCCGCAGCGATGCTATGCACCCACGCACCGTGCTGAGCAGGGTGTCAAGCCCGGGACGTGCCTTGGGATCGGTCCGTAGACACCGGGCCGCGATCTCGACCAGCGCGGAGTGAGCGCCTGTGAGCCCTGCGAGCTTCTCGAAGCGGGAGCTCTCCTCCGCGAATAGCACTCGCCTCGGGTCCATGCCGGTGAGCAGAAGCACAATCACGCATCCAAGCGCGTAGATGTCGTCGGTGTATGCCGGAGGCTTGCGAGCCGCTTGTTGAGGGGACATGAATCCCGGTGTGCCTGCTGCGAAAGGCGGTGATGGATCGCCCACCTCGTGGCAGAGCTCGAGGTCGAGCAGGTAGACTCGATCGTCCCTGCCGATCCACACGTTGGAGGCGGTGAGGTCGCGATGCACGTAGCCGCTTGCGTGCAGCTCGCCGACGGCAACTATCAGCTGCTCGAGATATGTGAGCAGCCTGATCTGCTGGTCCAGGGGCATGGTGGGCCAGGAGCCGCCTCTGAGTGAGCTCACTGCCAGGGATTCTATGCTCTCGCCGTCTATGAACTCGATGGGCAGATATCCATCCCCCTGAACCTCGAAGTACGGATCGGCCCTGGGGATTGATGGATGGTGCGACAGCAGGGAGTGAAGCCGCTCCTGCCGCTGCAGGCGAGCTCGCATGTCGCGTCCGAGCGGATCTGAAAGGCAGTGCTGACGTCCCTGCTTGATGACCTTGGCGCTCACGAGCTCCTGGCTGCGCAGGTCGATCGCGCGAAACACCGATCCCTTGGCGTCCTGCTTCACCACGTCGACAAGCAGATATCCCGGCCCAAGAAGCTTCTCGCTTCTCCCCGCGGAGCCTCTATCGCCGTTCGACACTGCGTTCGCGGTGTCGCTAGGGAGATAGCGCATATCTTCGAACGGGTTGGGTACGTCGGGAGGACAAACGAAGGGTACCGAGTAGGAGTCCACCCACAGCCCGCCGTCCGCGCCCCGAATGCAGAGGAAGACTTGGCCCAGGCGATCACGACAGATGATGGGGTTGAAGTTGCCGTATCGGGCGTAGACAACGCTGCCGAGCCGCAGGTCTGTCATGATCACCGGGCCGTGGAAGGGAGCGGTCATCTCCACGAGCCGCTGCGCGAGCTCACGAGCCTGACCGTCGGAGTCAGGATAGATCGTGATGAACTTTCCGATCTGAGTGCCGCCGAGCGCGCCCTCGTTGAGCTGACACAGGACAGACTCTTCCTTGGCGACCTTGAAGGGAACCCCGAAGCCTCTGAGGCAGGGTATCACAACGGAGAGCAGATCGACCGCCTCGGTGGGGATGGAGGATACGTGCAGCTTCCATCCCTGGACGCCCGAGCTTCTGCCGACAAAGCCCCATATGCCGCGCTCCATGGGAGAAAGGCCATGCGCTTCCAGCAGCCACAGGTAGCCTAGCCGCCCTCGGGCCTCAGGAGTCGCGATCTCTGGTGTGTCCGAGCTATCGCTGCTGCTCATCGGACCCACCGCCGGGCATCTCAGCGCCACGGGGTCCTCAGGAACGCCGGGTCGCCCGGATTCATCTGCGCACCGACCGGGTCCACGAACTCGTCCCACTCGACGACCTGTAGGTTGGTTGTGTACCCGCAGCTGTTGTCACAGGTCCTCCCGCAACTGTCACCGCTGCAGGTCGCTCCGCCACAGGTGCTGCCACCGCAGGTGTCCCCACAGGTGCCGCTGGTACAGGAGCACGTCTCTCCCCCGCCGCACGCCATGGCTTCGAGTCCGTATGCGTTGGAGATGCCGGCGAAGAGTGCATCCTGGAGTTGCACTGTCTCGCCACAGCCTCCATCAGCCTCCATGCGGAATGCGTCCAAGGTGCTTGCTCTCGTCTCTCCCATCAGAAACGCGACCAGGGCTTCGGGATCGGCCGTGCGCAGAGCTTCGAGTGCATCTTTGCCGAGGTCGGGCAGGCGTCCCACAACTCTATCCGGATCGAAGACCAGAGCGTGGAAGAACTCCGGATCGTTCTGCGCCTGTTCGACGAGCCGATTCAGCATCTCGATGTTCATTAGTCAGTCTCCACATACCCATACAGGAATCGAGCTTAAGACGCCGCCGGGATCTGCCGTGGGAGGGAGGAAGGATGGTGCGAGGCCCAGCTTACCGAGGGAGGTCTGGTGCGTGAGCGATGCGGCTGCTACAGCTCTGGCACCATCTCTTCCGTTTCCCGACAGTCTATTGCCCCGTCCGGGCGCTACCTCGCGAATTCCTGCCAGCCAAAGCGGCCCGCGAAGTTGGTGGTGTACCCACAGCTGCCACCACATGTATTGTCGCAGCTGCTGGTGCACGTGTTTCCGCATTCCGCCACGCTGCCGGACACCCGTGAGAAGTAGCTGACGACGGCCTCTCCCGGCCGAGCCTGGAGGTTGGTAGTGTACCCACAGCTGCCGCCGCACGTGTTGTCGCAGCTGCTGCTACACGTGTTTCCGCAGTAGGAGTTGACACCAATCAGCCTGGCGAGGACCTCGGCCGGACTCATGGCGATCAGAGCGCCCTTCTCCCGCCTTCCGACCTCGAGCTCACCTATCACCTTCTCTGGAGCGAACACCAGGGAATGGAAGAAGCTCGCGTCGGATTGGGCACGGTCTACCAGCTGCTTGAAAGTATCCCGGTCCATAGTGCTCACCTCCCGCGCGCACTAGTTGCACCAGCCCCTCGGGCGATGTGCTCAGGCTGAGGTGAGGCGAGCATACGACCTGCGGGCTTCAGGGTCAAGTTACAAACATACCCACTTTCCGGCCATTTCCGAGTACGGACGTACTCAGAACCTGGGACCGAGCCCCCAGTAGTAGAGCGCGAGCTGCGCAGGGTTGGACAGACCGAGCTTGAAGTGCACTCTCGAGGCGGCGTTCCTCACCGACTGCTCACCCACCCTCAGCTCTTCCGCTATCCTGCGCTGCTCCCATCCTCGGGCGGTGTACCTGAGTACCGCACGCTCGGTGGAGTTGAGTGGGCTCTGGAAGACCGGCGTCAGCCTGTATCTCTCACCCGCGGCCATCCGCTCGCGGAGTTCAACGAGTACCCTGCCCATCGGCTCTGCCAGAGCCAGATCTATCATCACCAGCGCCCTCGCGCCCAGCTCCCACAGGTCCTCCGCGTGCTCTGGGCAGGGGTTGCGGGTAGCTACTATCGTCCTCTGCCTGCCGTGAGCGCTCGTGCCCTCCAGCACTCTCATCGCATGGCTCATGGGGAAGTCCAAGATGAGCTTGACCTCCGCGGAAGGGGACGCCAGCAGCCCAAGCTCGGCGAGCGCAAGCGATGCCATGTGTGCCACGGAGGGCACTCCGCACAGCACTTCCAACCTGTCGAGGGTGAGGGCCTCCAGGAACGGGATGACGTCCGAGCTCGTACCGTCTCCCATGGTAGTATCCCTTCCCACCGGCCACCGGGCGGATGGATGTCTGAGGGATCGGTATCGGGAACGAGATTGTGTGACGCCGAGTATATCACGAACAAGACGAATGCGGGTTGCGGGAAGCGTTGCAGCAGTGCTTGCTGCTACTCGACGATGCCCGCCAGGTGCGAACCGGGAAAGTCAGGGGCAGTCGTCAGGATCACTTATGCTAGAATATCGTCTATGTCCAGGACGAATGGACAGGTGAGGTAAGCCGTCTTGCCCACCGCGCAGGACCGACACACCCTGCTGAGCCAGCTCGATCCCTCCCCTCGCGTCGCCTTCGGGCCGCTTGTGCACGACTTCGACGAGGTGGTCGAGGCCGCGCGCGGGAGCGGCCCGGCCCGGGTGGTCGTGGCCTCGCCCGAGCACGAGGAGGTGCTCGCCGCGCTCGCGAGGGCGGAGGATCTGGGACTCGCACTGCCGGTGCTCGTCGGGGACGAGCGCGCGATCCGCGGGCTCGCGGAGCGAAGCTCACTCGACGCATCCGCATGGCGCATCGTGGACGAGCCGGACCCGGCGCTCACCTCGATCCGCGCGGCGACGATCGCGAGCGAGGAGGGAGGGGCCGTCCTGATGAAGGGTCGGGTGCAGACGGCCGACCTCCTGCGGGCCGTGCTGAGCCGCGAGCTCGGGCTGCGCCGCGCCGGCCTCGTGTCCCACGTATGGGTCACGGAGCTTGCCGAGGAGACGAGGCTCGTGCTCGTGTCCGACGCTGGCGTCGTGATCCTGCCCACGCTCGAGGAGAAGGTGCAGATTACCAAGAACGCGGTCGAGGTGGCGCACGCCCTCGGGATCGAGACGCCGAGGGTGGCGGTGCTGGCGGCGCTCGAACAGGTGAACCCGAGGGTGCGCAGCACCACCGACGCCGCTATACTCGCGAAGATGGGCGACCGAGGCCAGCTGCGCGGCGTGGTGATAGACGGGCCCCTCACGCTCGACACGGCGCTGGGGCCTCGAGGGGCCGGGCGAGGGTACACCAGCCCGGTCGAGGGCAGCGCCGACGTGCTGATCGTGCCCCACATCGAGGCGGGGAACGCGCTTACGAAGTCGCTGACCTACTTCAGGCGCGGCCTCTCTGCGGGCATAGTGCACGGCGCAGCGGTGCCGGTGGTGTTGACCAGCCGAGCGGACTCCGAGGACGTCAAGCTCGCGAGCATCGCGCTGGCCGTGCTCGTCCGCGCCCGCACGGCGGGCGGATGACATATACTTGTATTCGGGAGAAAGCAGTTGGAAGCACAGGACCTGCAGATCGAAGAGGTAGACATCCGAGAGCTAGTCGCCCGGCTCGTGGAGTCCGGCGAGCCACAGAGCCTCGACACGCTCACGGAGTGGTACGTCGAGGTGCTCGTCAGGCGGGCGACCGGCAGGTAGCGCGGAGGAGCGGCGAATGGCAGTCGAGACTCATATCAAGTGGAGTGGGACCGAGGAGGAGCAGAAGGTCGCACAGGCCGTGTTCGATCTGATGACCCTCCGCGCCCGCTTCTTCTCCGAGCAGGCGCCGATTCGGCAGCGCCTCGGGGACCTGCAGCGGTTCTTCGCCTCCCAGCAGAGCCTCCGGTTCCGCGAGAGCGAGGAGGAGCTCGGACGGCTCATCCAGCAGAGCCTGGACGCCAACCCGCAGGTGTTCGCGCGCGAGGACACCGCGGGCGGTCCCGTGTACGTGACCACGAGGGCCGGCGTTCCCCCGGCCGCCCCGCGCGATGAGGACACCCTGCACACGTTCCAGAGCAGGCTCTTCACCGGGGCGCGCGAGCCCACCGAGGAGGACCTCGAGGCCGTGAGGGGCGCTACCCGTGAGATCCCGGAGATAATCGCGCCGATACCCGAGCCCGAGGCAGAGGCCCTGCCGCCGGCCTACACCGCCGAGCCCGAGCTGATCGGCGCTCCCGAGCAGACCATGCCCGAGGCGGAGGAGCTCGAGGAGGAGATGCCGCTCGAGCAGGAGGTCGAGGAGGTCGCTCCGCCGCAGCCCGAGGTGGCACCCGCGCCCGCGCTCGTCCGCCTAGGTGACGTGATCGTGGACCTGTCGAACGATCCGGACCTCATCGTCGCCGAGTACGGCGATCTGTTCAAGCAGCGCCTCGGCCAGTACCTGGAGGAGGACTTCCGCTTCGTACAGTTCGGCGGCGAGTACTACCTGGAGGAGCACGTCGAGCGCCTGAGCAAGGGGCAGCTCCGGGACATAAAGGAGTACATCGAGGAGCGCGGCGTGCCGGTCTCCGACGAGGAGATCATCTCCGACGCGCTGCGCAGGCCGCTCCAGGACGCCTCCTACGCGCTGCAGCGCTTCACGATCAACTTCCGCCTGTCGCGCGAGCGCAAGGACTTCCGCTTCGTCGGGGTCGCCGACGACCGGCTGTGGGCCACGACCTCGCTGCCTCCGATAGGCCAGTCCGTGAGAAAGGCGTCGGAGATCGCGCAGGACTATCGCTACCTGCTCGACCCCGACCTGACCGAGAGCCGGGAGGCGGAGCCCGCCGGCGGCGAGGATCGTGGCAGGCTCCAGATCCCGCACGTGCTCACCTGGTACGAGAGCGAGAACGGCGTGCTGGGCGTCACTCCCGCGCTCGAGGCGATGCTGCCGAGGCCACTCCTCGAGGACCAGACGATCATCACCCTCAGGATCCAGGACCCGCAGAACTACGCCACCTACCTGGCCGAGCTGCGCCTGGGCGGTGGCAACAGGGGCTCGTACATAGCCGGGCTCGAGGAGCTCTTCCAGAGCACCCTCGTGCCGGGGGCGACCTTCACCCTCGTCCAAGGCGGGGCGAGCAACGAGCTGGTCGTCGAGTACGAGCGCCAGCCCGCGCAGGAGTCGCGCATCCTGCAGTACGACGACCGCAGGGATCGGTGGTTCTTCGCGCCAGTCGTGTACGAGTGCCCGGTGGACGATACCTGGCTGCTGAGCGAGGACAGGGTCGGCGCGCTGAACGGACGGAAGCGAGCGAGCGACGCCGAGCGCAGGCGGCCGGACGCGCTCCTCGCGCTAGCCTTCGAGGTCGTGGGGGAGCCCGGTGAGGGTAACTCGCTCACCGCACTCGTGGACGACCTGCTTCCGGTCGTCAATCTCGAGCGCCCGCTCTCCCGCAGGTACGTCGAGTCCATCATCCGGAGCCCCCAGTATCCTCAGTTCGAGATGGTGGACGAGGGCCTCGGGATGGCGTCCTACACGGCGAAGTAGCGTCGCGGAGGCGGGACGGATGGCGAGCAGAGGGCTGAGCGAACAACTCGAGGAGCTGCTGTACGGACGGGGGATGATGCGCGCCATGACGCTCGCGGCCCTCTCCGACCTGCACCCCAGCCAGATGGAGCTGGTCCGAGAGGCGTGGCGCAACGCCCCCGCGGAGAGGCGGCAGCAGCTGCTCGTCGCGCTGCGCGAGCTCGCGGAGGACAACGTCGAGTACAACTTCAAGCGGGTGCATCTGCTGGCTCTCGAGGACCCCTCCCCCGAGGTGCGCGCGGCGGCGGTCGAGGGGCTCTGGGAGGAGGACGAGCCCGCCGTGCAGGAGAGGCTGGAGCAGGTGATCTCATCCGACTCCGATCCAGATGTGCGTGCGGTCGCGGCCACCGCCCTCGGCAGCTTCGCACTCAAGGCCGTGCTGGGGGAGGTGGACGCGGATCGCGGCGAGAGGGTGCACGACGTGCTGCGCCGAACGGTCGAGGGGGCCGAGGATGGCTCCAGCCTGCAGATGCGCTCGGTCGAGTCGCTGTCCTACTTCGACGATGACCCCATCCTACCGGAGGCGATCGGGAAGCTGTACAGAACCGAGGACGAGGACTCGCAGGCGAGCGCGCTCCTGGCGATGGGCCGGTGCATGGATCGCAGGTGGAGTGACGCGGTCATCCAGGAGCTGGACAGCCCGAAGCCGCGGCTGAGGTTCCACGCGGCCAGCGCCGCGGGGGAGATGTCGCTCGAGGAGTCGGTGCCGAGCCTGGCACGCCTCGTCGGGGACGAGGACTTCGAGGTGAGGGAGGCCGCCATCCGGGCGCTCGGTCAGATCGCCTCGCCGCTCGCCGTCCACACGCTCCGAAGCGTGATCGAGCGGTCGGACGAGGACGAGATGCGCGAGGCGGCCGAGGAAGCCCTTAGCGAGGCCGCCTATCTCACACCCCTGGAGTGAGACCGGGACCTCGCCCGGCTCCCGCGATCAGCCCGAGAACGTGACCTCGTACAGGTGCGGGTCGGCGGTCGCAAGCTTCTCCGCCTCCCGAAAGTGGGGCCACACCTCCGGATTGCGCAGCATGCGCTCGAAGTCCTCGACGCTCCGCCACTGCGCGTAGTTCACCACCCTGGTTCCGTCCAGGCTCTTGTGGATGTTCGCGCTCACGTAGCCCTCCTGCCGCTCCATCACCTGCTTCGTTGCCTCCACGAGCAGATCGACGAGCCTCTGCTGGTTCTCCGGCTCCACGGTGAACACATTGACGAGCGTCACCACGTCATTGCCGGTAGAGATCACCGCCACGCGTCCCTCCTCCGTCTCGCTCCTTCACTCCTTGTGCCCGCTGCGGTCGCGACCATTCTGCCACCCGTCGTCACAGACATGCCAGCAATCGTCGCCGCGAGGCCGCCCTACGGGGCTGGTACGAGATGGCTGCGAGGCGCAGCGGTCCCGCTGCGCCTCGCAGCGAGGGATTCATCGGGCGCACGGCTGGTATCTCATCTTGAGGGACTCTCCGAGCCCTATCAGGGAGTTGCCGAGCGCGAGCAGCGCCCTCTCCCGATATCCCGGCATCGAGCCCGACGCCTGCCTCGCGAGCCTGTACGCCTCGGCCTGGCGCAGCCTGTCCCGATGCTGCTCCCTGCCCACGTCCTCTGCCATCCACATCTGGTAGCCCATCGTCACGTTCTCCTTAGCTCTTGCCATATCC
>CADDYR010000067.1 GCA_902810765.1 Chloroflexota bacterium | reverse complement strand
GAGCAGCTGCTGTACGCCGCGTCGTTGCCGGAGGGGATCAGCGCGGCGTACAGCAGCTGCTCGAGGCTGAGGCGCTCCCCGGCCCGAAGGTGAGCACTCGACCCGCCGACGAGGTCGCGGGGATAGACCGTCGCCATCTCGTCCGGGTCGGCGTACCTCAGGGCGACGAGCGCGTTCACCATCTTCGCGGTGCTCGCCATCGGTCGCCTCACGCTCCCGTTCAGGCTCCACAGCACGCGCCCGGTGTCCGTGTCCACGACCGCGGCGGACTTCGCGGTCACGGTGGGGTAGGAGACGGCGTGGACCTGGGTGAGCTCCTGCTGGTTCAGCCGGTCGGTGTCGGAGGTAGTCGGCTCGGCCCCGGGAGCCGCGAAGCCCGCGAGCATCGAGGCGACCAGCAGCAGGACCAGGGCGACGAGCGGTCGCGAGGCGGACGTGATCCTCATAATCTCGCGCGCATTATATCAGGAGCGATGCGCGGTAGTGGTATACTTGTTGGCTTCAGGCGATGAGCAGGACCGCGGAAGATACTCGCACCATCACCACCAACCGCAAGGCGTACCACGACTACTTCATCGAGGAGACGTACGAGGCGGGCATCGCGCTCACCGGGTCGGAGATAAAATCCGTCCGGCAGGGCAAGGTGAACCTGCGCGACAGCTACGCCCGCATAGAGCGCGGGGAGGTGTGGCTGCTGAACTGCCACATCTCGACGTACGAGCAGGGCGGCAGGTACTTCAACCACGATCCTCTGCGCCCGCGCAAGCTGTTGCTGCGCAGGGACGAGATCAGCCGACTCGCGGGGAAGGTCGAGCAGAGGGGCCTGACCCTCGTGCCCCTGAGGTTGTACCTCAAGCACGGGCTTGCTAAAATAGAGTTGGCCGTGGTGCGTGGCAAGCACAAGTACGACAAGCGCCAGGCCATCGCCGAGCGCGACGCACAGAGGGAGATCGAGCGGGCCCTCCGGGAGCGGTCGCGCTGAGGGCGTACCTTTACAACATGGGGATGTCCGGTTTCGACAGGGGCGTAGGATACGGAACTGCAGGTCGGGGATGTCCCGGCCCCGTCATCAAGGGACGCAGCCATAACTGGCAAGACCGAATACGCTCTAGCCGCCTAATCTAACGGTGGCTACGCTCGCCCGTCCTCACTCCGACGGGACGGTGCGGGCGTCGTGCAGTCGGAGTGCGGCGCGATCGCCTGCCGGGGCGTGAGCGCCAAAGACCGAGCCGGCTAGCCCGAGCGGACCGTGCCAACCCGGGCCGCGCAGGGCGAAGATCACCAAATAGACTGGCTACGCCTGTAGTATGTTCCGGTCCGAAACCTCTGGACGGGGGTTCGACTCCCCCCATCTCCACCAGCTCAAGGGGAGCGCATCACTGCGCTCCCCTTTCAGTCTCCATAGGTATCAACAGTATCCGGCGTTACTCCCCGTCGGTACCGCTCTGGGCAAGACTCCGGATGACTTCGGCCACTTCCGGCTGCATCGTGTACGTACGGGCCCTGTAGTCCCGGGTCACCAGCTTCGCCCCCGACGACCGCTTCTGCGGTGCCACACGACGCTCGGCGAACCCGACCGAGCTCAGCCGGCCTGCAACGGGCAGCCCGGCCAGGCCCAGGACCTTCTGGAGGTCCTCGAACGGATATCCCTGCGGCCGCTTGGCTATCTCGGCCAGGATACGGCGCGAGTGGGGAGTGATCTGCTCCCAGATGGCCTCTATCTCCTCCGGCGTCCATCCCTCGGCCGGCGCGGCGGGCGCTTCCGATTCGCCTGCTGTCTCTCCCTCGGTTGGCGCCGCGGTGGCTGGAGGGGTCAGGAGCCTCTCCAAAGTGCCCCGGATCTCCTCCTCGTTGCCCTCTATGGTGATGGTTACCTTTGCCATAACCCAGCCTCCCTTTGTCCATACACGGGGCCATTTCGTTTGGAGATGCTCGTCATAGCCTCTCATCAGCAGTATATTTCCGGCTATTTAGGAAATCAACAGCAGCTGCCAATACTAATGCGCCAACATGAGTGATTATGCCGAATCCGGGTGATGAGTCCGTCATTCCGAGGCCCCTGTCACACCTGTCATTCTGAGGCCGAAGAATCTGTAGTCACGGCTCGGTGCAAGGCATACCTTATCAAGATCCTTCGCGGAGTTTACCCCTTCGCTCCCGCTCAGGGCAGGCTCTCGAGCCCTTCGCTTCGCTCGAGGGTAAACTACGCGAAGGGCTCAGGATGACAGATGCAGCCGGCACCAGGATGACGATGTATTGGTGTTCACCCGGAATCCGTATTTTATCGAGGTCTGTACGCGGTCTTGTTGCCGTTGCCCACACGCGTGTTATAATGCCCGCGTTGCAGACCAGGAGGTGCCTGCTCCCTTGAGGGAATTGTTTCGCCGTCACCACGAGCCGGGATTCCAGGCGGTGGACGAGGTGAACCGTGACATACCCGACGATCTGTGGGTCAAGTGCCCGAAGTGTGGTGAGCTCCTGTACCACCGCGAGCTCGAGCACAACGATATGGTGTGCCCGAAGTGCTCCAACCACTTCAGGCTGAGCGCCCACGCGCGCATCGCGCAGCTCGCCGATCCCGACAGCTTCGAGGAACACTTCAGCCATCTGCTGCCCACGGACGCGCTCGGCTTCTCGAGCAACGGCGAGAAGTACTCGGACAAGCTCGCCAGCACTCAGCGCAAGACGGGCCTCAGGGAGGCCATGGTCGTCGGCACGGCGCGCATCCAGGACGAGCCCGTGGTGCTCGCCGTGACCGACTTCCGTTTCCTGGGCGGGACGATGGCCTCGGTGTACGGCGAGAAGCTCGTGCGCGCGGTGGACCTCGCGATGATGCACGGCTACCCGGTGCTGACCGTCTCGGCCTCGGGCGGCGCGAGGATGCACGAGGGCATGTTCTCGCTGATGCAGATGGCGAAGACCACCGCGGCGTTCGCACGGCTCGGCCGCGCCGGGCTGCCGCACGTCGCGCTGCTCACCGACCCCTGCCTCGGCGGCGTCACCGCCAGCTACTGCACGGTCGCGGACATAATCATCGGCGAGCCTGGCGCGCTGATCGGGTTCGCGGGGCCGCGCGTGATCGAGCAGACCACCCGGCAGAAGCTGCCGCAGGGCTTCCAGACGGCCGAGTTCTGCCTGGAGCACGGCATGATAGACCTGGTGGTGCCGCGCAGGGAGCTTCGGACGACGATCGGCAACATCCTGAAGGTGTTCTCCGGAGGTTGCAGGGTTGACCGATAGGACTCCCTGGGAACGGGTGCAGATCGCCCGCAACCAGTCCAGACCGAAGACGCTCGACTACGTCTCGGAGCTCGTAGATCCCTGGGTGGAGCTGCACGGCGACCGGGCGTTCGGCGACGACCACGCGATCGTGGCGGGCATCGGCTGCTTCGACGGCAGGTCCGTGTTCGTCGTCGGCCACCAGCGGGGCAGCAACACCAGGGACAACCTCCGCCGCAACTTCGGCATGCCGCATCCGGAGGGGTATCGCAAGGCCCGAAGGATGATGAGGTTCGCCCAGAAGTTCGCGATGCCGATGGTGTGCTTCGTGGACACCCCCGCCGCCGACCCTGGAAAGGAGTCGGAGGAGCGGGGGCAATCGCAGGCGATAGCGGCGAACCTGTACCTGATGGCGGATCTTGCGGTGCCGGTGGTCGTCGTGGTGATCGGCGAGGGAGGCTCGGGGGGCGCGCTCGCGATCAGCGTCGGCGACCGCATGCTGATGCTCGAGAACTCCATCTACTCCGTGGCCTCGCCGGAGGCGAGCGCGACGATCCTGTGGCACGACGTGGCGAAGGCGCCCGAGGCGGCGGCGATCATGAAGATCACCGCCCGCGACCTGTACGAGTTAGGGATAGCTGACGAGGTGATCCCGGAGCCGCCCGGAGGCGCGCACTCCGACCCCGAGCCCGTGATCCGGGCGGTCGGGGAGTCGGTCGCGCGCACGCTGGACGAGCTGGATGCCGCCTACAGGGTGGGCAGGCGCTACGACGCCGAGAGGCTGCTCACCGCCCGCGCGGAGAAGTACCGCCGCATCGGCCGCTGGCAGGAAGAAGCCGTCCCCGCGGCCTCCACGACCTGATCCTGGCGAAGCTCGCCACATCCGATGGCCCCCGGCCGGAACCTCTCCCCTGGCTTCGGGGTGTACAGAGCGTTGCACGTATAGACCGTGCGGCGCCTGGAGCAGCGTGCAACAACCCATCGTGCCGGGGAAGAAGGAAGCGTATCTCCACACGATCGTCCACTCGACGCTGAGGCAGCGCCGGCGCGGTTACGGCTTGCTCCGCTTGAGGGCGTAGTCGACGATCATGTTGTCTATCAGGCGCTCGACGGGCGCGAGGTCGTCGGTCATCGGTGGATGTGTCTCGTAGGCACGGCGGATGTTGCCCGACTCGTTCGCCCAGGACACCACCTCGCGCAGGTAGGGGTTCGTCACTTCCTGCGCGTTCGCCTCGTAGCGCCCTGTCGTCATCGGCTCGGTCGTGGCGTACACCAGGCTGTTCAGGTACTCCTTCGTGTCCACGACGAACACGGAGGGGTACACCGAGGCCATCGTGTTCGAGAGCGCGTTCACGAGCCTGAAGTCGCCCGGAGCGCGGCCGACGTTGATCGCGACCACCCCTCCGGGCTTCAGGTGCTGGCGCGCGAGCTCGAAGAACTCCCTGGTGGTCATGTAGAACGGGATGTACGGCTGCTGGTAGGCGTCTATGCAGATCACGTCGTACTTGCGGTGGGTCGTGAGCAGGAAGTACCGGCCGTCGTCCACGGTCACGTGCAGCTGCGGCTCGTTCATCCCGAAGTACCTGCGTCCGACCCGCACGATCTCGCCGTCTATCTCCACGCCGTCTATCCGAGCCCGGGGATACACCACCGAGTACTCGCGCGGCGTGGTGCCTCCCCCGAGCCCGATCACGAGCACGTCCTTGACCGGCCTAGAGAGTCCCTCCGGCCGGAAGAGGGGCGCGAGCAGGAAGTAGTCCCACTCCCCGCCCGTGAGCAGTCGGTGCGGGTTGTACAGCGAGTGCACGGCCAGCCCCTCGTTCAGGATCAGGTGCGTCCAGCCGTCCGGGGTCTTTGTCACACGGATGAAGTTGTACAGCGACTCGTCCTCGAACAGCAGCCTGCCCTCGCCCGCGGCTCGGATCTCGCCGCCCCGGAACCAGAGCACGAGCGCGACGGCGGCGAGCAGCGAGGTCGCGTACACGAGCGCCTTTCGGCCCAGCTCCGCCGCCAGGCCCGCGAGCGAGGTCGCGAGCAGCGCGAACCCGAACACCCAGATCGTCGCCCGAGTGCCGATCGAGGGGATCATCAGGAGCACGGGCAGGAACGTGCCCGCGATCGAGCCCACCGTGCTAAGCGCGTACAGCCGGCCCGCGGTGCTGCCGGCGCCGGAGACGTCCTTGACGAACAGCCTCACCGCCCAGGGCGATACCGTCCCGAGCAGCGTCAGCGGTATCGCGAACAGGAAGATCACCGAGAAGAGCGAGCCGAAGAATATGCCCGCCGAGTAGTTCGCGAAGCCGAGCACGGACCACTCGAGCAGTGGTCGCGACACGATCGGGATCAGCACGATGCAGAGCGCGGCGACCGTCGTCACCCGGTACAGCGCGGACGGCCTCGGGAACCTGTCGGCGAGCCTGCCGCCCACCGCGTAGCCCACCGTGAGGTAGATCAGGATGAGCCCGATCAGGTTCGCCCAGATGATGAGCGAGGTGCCGAAGTAGGGCGCGAGCAGCCGGTTGGCGCACATCTCCGCCGCCATCACGGTCGCGCCGGAGACGAACACGAGCAGCGTGAGGAGCGAGCCTCGCAAGAGCTTCAAGACGGCACTCCAATCGTTCGAGAGCTACTATACCTTTATGCCCCACCACGCGCCCCGAGCGCAATTCGCGCTTGACTGCCGGGACAGGCTGACATATCATCCCCCCAGACCGGTGCTGGCACGGCTCGTGATGCCGACGATCCCGGAGACAGGAGGCTTGCGCAATGCTCAGAGGCTCCATCGTTCCGCTCGTGACCCCCTTTCGCGACGGTGGCGTGGACGACCATGCGCTCAGAGGGCTCATCGAGTTCCAGATAGAGAGCGGCTCCCACGGCGTCAGCGTGTGCGGCACGACCGGCGAGCCCACGTCGCTCTCGCCCGAGGAACGGGAGCACGTCATCGAGCTCGCCGTGCGCGCGGCGAACGGCCGCGTGCCCGTGCTCGCCGGAACGGGATCGGTCAACTACGAGGAGACAGTGCGCTTCACCCGCTTCGCCGAGCGGGTGGGCGCTGACGCCGTGCTCGTGATCGCCCCGTACTACGTCCGCCCCACCCAGTGGGCGCTGTACGAGTACTTCCGCCGGGTTGCCTCCCAGGTCGAGCTCCCGCTCGTCATCTACAACATCCCGGGCAGGACGGCGGTGAACGTCGAGCCCGAGACGATGGCCCGCCTGCGGCGGGACTGCCCGAACGTGATCGGGGTGAAGGAGGCGAACCAGAACTTCCTGCAGGTGAGCCTCGACCTCGCGGCCTGCGGGCGCGACTTCAACGTGTACTCGGGCATCGAGACGCTGTGCTTCCCGATGCTCGCGCTCGGTGGGGCGGGACACGTGAGCGCGACGGGGAACGTGATGCCGCGCGAGGTCGCCCAGCTCTACGACCTCTGCGAGGCGGGGAGGTGGAGCGAGGCGCGCGACCTCCACTACTACCTGCTCGAGATCAACGAGGCGCTGTTCGTCGAGACGAACCCCGTGCCCGTGAAGACCGCGCTCGCGTTGATGGGCAGGATCAGCCCCGAGGTGAGGCCGCCGCTCGGCGAGATGCTGCCCGAGAACCGCGAGCGCCTGGTCGCGGTACTGGAGAAGTACGGCCTGCTCAGGAGCTCGGCGGTGGGAGGCTAGGATGCGGCTTCCGGAGACCGCCCGCGCGAGGTGGGTCACGAACGGCGAGGAGCACGAGGGGCTGCTGCGGGACGGCGCGCTCGTGAGCTCGCGGGGTGAGAGGTTCGACCCTGAGCGCGTGCGCTGGCTCCCGCCTGTGCGGCCTCCGAAGGTCGTGGGCGTCGCGCTGAACTACGCCGACCACGCCTCCGAGCTCAGCCTGGAGGTCCCCAAAGACCCGGCGCTGTTCTTCAAGCCCACCACCTCCCTCATCGGCCACCGCGAGCCGATAGTCTATCCCTCCGGGGCCCAGCACGTGCACTACGAGGCCGAGCTCGCGGTCGTGCTGCGAGGCCCCTCGAGGAAGGTCCCCCGCGAGGAGGCTCCGCGATACGTCAAGGGCTACACGATCTTCGACGACTGCACCGTGCGCGACTTCGTGGGCAACTTCTACCGGCCGCCGGTGAAGGCGAAGGGGTTTGACACGTTCGGCCCGATCGGGCCGTGGGTAGTGGACTCCCTGCCCGACCCCGCCAACACCGAACTGCGCACCTATGTGAACGGCGAGCTCCGGCAGCAGGGCAACACACGGGACTTCCTGTACCCGGTGGCGTACCTCATCGCCTTCATCTCCGACTTCATGACGATCGAGGAGGACGACGTGCTGCTCACGGGCACCCCGAAGGGCATCTCGCCGATCCACCCCGGGGACGTGGTGCGCATCGAGATCGAGGGTATAGGCGCGCTCGAGAACCCGGTGGTAGCCGAGGAGGACGCAGCTCCGATGGGCGCCGCGAGCGAGAGGAGGATGGTGACGTGACGACGCTGCTGGAGGTGGTCCGACAGAAGGTGGGTCTGAGCGTGGTGAGGCACTTCATCGGCGGCGAGTACGTCGAGGGGCTGTCGGGACGCACGTTCCCGGACCTGAACCCCGCGGACAACGAGCCGATCACCGAGGTGTACGAGGGCCTGGCGGAGGACGTGGACCGGGCCGTGAGGGCCGCGCGCAGGGCGTTCGACGAGGGGCCGTGGCGCAGGATGAGCGCGAGGGAGCGGGCCGCGATCCTGAGGCGCGTCGCCGAGCTCATCGAGACCCAGGCCGAGGAGATCGCGAGCATCGAGACGCTCGACACTGGCATACCGATATCCCAGACGGCGAGGGGGCAGATCGCCCGCGCCGCCGAGAACTTCCACTTCTTCTCTGAGATGGCGACCAGGCTTGACGGCGAGACCTACCCCGTCGACGGCGAGTTCCTGAACTACACGCTCCGTAGGCCGGTGGGCGTCGCCGGGCTCATCACGCCCTGGAACACCCCCTTCATGCTCGAGACGTGGAAGATCGCCCCGTGCCTCGCGGCGGGCAACACCTGCGTGCTGAAGCCGGCGGAGTGGGCGCCGCTGAGTGCGTCGCGCCTGGGCGCGATCCTCCAGGAGGCGGGCGTGCCCGACGGCGTGTTCAACGTCGTCAACGGCTTCGGCGAGGCGGCGGGCGCCTCGCTCGTCGCCCACCCCGGCGTGAACCTGATCTCGTTCACCGGTGAGACGGCGACCGGGCAGGAGATAATGCGCAACGGCGCGGCCACCCTCAAGCGGTTCTCGTTCGAGCTCGGGGGGAAGTCGCCCGTGATCGTGTTCGCGGATGCCGACCTCGACCGCGCGCTCGACGCGGCGATCTTCGGCGTGTTCTCCCTGAACGGCGAGCGCTGCACCGCGGGCTCCCGCCTGTTCGTGCAGGACGAGGTCTACGACGAGCTCGTGGCGAGGCTCGTGGAGTGCGTGCGCCGGATCAGGGTGGGCGATCCGTTCGAGGAGAGCACGGAGGTCGGCCCCCTGATCCACCCCGACCACTACGCCCGCGTCACGGGCTACCTGGACGTCGCGCGAGAGGAGGGCGCGGAGATCGCCGTGGGCGGCGAGAGGCCCGAGCGTCTGAGCGCGGGCAACTACCTCGAGCCGGCGGTGATCACGGGTGTGCGGAACGAGATGAGGATCGCGCAGGAGGAGATCTTCGGCCCCGTGCTGTGCGTGCTGCGCTTCGAGACCGAGGAGGAGGCCGTGCGGCTGGCGAACGACGTTAGGTACGGCCTCGCGGCCTACGTGTGGACGAGCGACCTCGCGCGCGCCCACAGGGTCGCCGCGGAGATCGAGAGCGGAATGGTGTGGATCAACTCGCAGAACGTGCGCGACCTCCGCACGCCGTTCGGCGGAATGAAGCACAGCGGCATCGGGCGCGAGGGGGGACACTACAGCTTCGACTTCTACACAGAGACCAGGAACGTGTGCGTCGCGCTCGGCCGTCACCGCATCCCGAGGATGGGCACGGGCTGATCGCGGGGGTTGACGGCTGCCGCTCGGGCTGGGTCGTCGCACTCCTCGACCTGGTCTGCCACGAGGTCGAGTGGAGGGTGGTCCCGACGCTTCGAACGGTGCTCGATGTCTGTCCCCACGGCGCGCTCGTGGCCGTGGACATCCCGATCGGCCTGCCCGACCGCCCCCCACGAAGGTGCGACGTCGAGGCTCGTCGGCTGCTCGGCCCCCGCCGCTCGAGCGTCTTCCCCGCGCCGACGCGCGACCTGCTGCGCGCCCGCTCGTACGACGAGGCCAACGCCCTGTCCAGACGGCTCTACGGCTCGGGCGTCCCGCGGCAGGCGTTCAACATCTACCCACGGATCGCGGAGGCGGACCGGGAGATGACGCCCGAGCTCCAGCGGAGGGTGTTCGAGTCGCACCCCGAGCTCGCGTTCCTGTCGCTCGCGGGCGCCCCTCTCGCGAGCTCGAAGCGCGAGCCCGGCGGGCTCGCAGAACGCAGGAAGCTGCTGAGCTCTGAGCTCGACGCAACCGGGTTTCCGGAGCGCATCCCCGGAGCCGCGGAGCACGACCTGCTGGACGCAGCCGCGCTCGCGCTCGTCGCGCTCAGAGCCTCGTACGGCCTGGCGTCGCGGCTGCCCTCCGATCCTCCGCTCGACCGTCGGGGGCTCCGGATGGAGATCGTGTTCTGACGAGGAGAGCTTGCGCCGGGCGAAACCGTGGTAGAATCTCGTTAGCCGGAGGAGGGCGTAGTGCGCACTGACGGCAGCATTCGGCCCGATCTCGACGTGCTGCGCGCGGGCCACGTCGAGTACCTGGTGACCGATCTCGAGCGCGCGCGGGAGTTCTACGTTGGCCTGCTCGGGTTCTTCGAGAGCGGGGCGGACGACGACCGCATCTACCTCCGTGGCCTGGAGGAGAGGCAGTTCGCGAGCCTGATCCTCCGCCGTCGGGATCAGCCGGGCGCGTCCCATCTGGCCTTTCGGGTGGCCAGCCCCGAGGACCTCGAGAGGCTCGAGCGGATGGCCCTCGGGCTCGGGCTGCCGACCCGATGGATCGAGGAGGGCGCCGCGCACGGGCCCGCGCTGCGCATTCGGGACCCCTCCGGCCTCCCGCTCGAGTTCTACCACGAGGCACGGGGAGCGCCGAGGCTCCTGCAGGAGTTCCACCTGCACTGCGGCGCGCACGTGATGAGGCTCGACCACTTCAACTGCCAGGTGCCCGACGTCCAAGCCGAGCACGAGTTCTACACACGCCACCTGGGCTTCCGGCTGACCGAGTACACCGAGTCGGAGGACGACCCGCCGAGGCTGTGGGCCTCGTGGCTGACGCGCAAGCACACGGTCCACGACCTCGCGCTCATGAACGGCGTAGGGCCGAGGCTGCACCACGCGGGCTTCGCCGTGCCCGACGCCCACGCGATCCTGAGGGCTTGCGACGTGCTCGCGGGAGCGCAGCGTGGCGAGGCCATCGAGCGGGGGCCGGGGCGCCACGGCCTCTCGAACGCGATGTTCGTCTACCTGCGCGACCCCGACGGCAACCGCCTCGAGCTGTACACCGGAGACTACCTCACCGCCGACCCCGACGCCGAGCCGATCAGGTGGAGTCTCGAGGACCCCCGCAGGCAGACCTTCTGGGGGCACTTCGCGCCGGACTGCTGGTTCTCCGAGGCCGCGATGGTGCAGGACCTGGACGAGACCGGGTTCGTGCCCACCCGCGAGGGGCTGCTGAGGGCCCGGCCGCAGCACGTCACCTGATATTAGGAGGAAGCTATGCCCGCGAGGACAGGCGATCAGTACGTTCAGGGGCTCCGCGAGAAGCCGAGGGAGGTGTGGATCGAGGGCGAGTGCGTCTCGGATCCCACGGCGTACCCCGGCTTTCGTGGCGGGATCAAGTCGGTCGCGCACCTGTACGACATGCAGTACGATCCGGACATCCGGGACGAGATGCTGTACACCTCGCCGACGACGGGCGATCCGGTGGGGATGTCGTTCCTGACTCCCAGGACGCGCGAGGACCTCGAGCGCCGCCACAGGATGATGTACAACTGGGCCAGGTTCTCGGGAGGGATGCTGGGCCGCTCGCCCGACTACCTGAACAGCAGCTTCATGGCGCTCGCCGCCGCGGCGGACTTCTTCGGCCAGTCCGATCCGCGCTTCGCAGAGAACGTCCGCAACTACTACGAGCACATCCGCGAGAACGACCTGACGCTCACGCACACCCTCATCAACCCGCAGTCCAACCGCGCGGGCGGGCCGTCGCAGCAGAAGGACCCGTTCCTCGCCGCGGGCATAGTCGAGGAGAACGACCAGGGGCTGGTGATCCGTGGGGCTCGGATGCTCGCGACCCTGGGGCCGATATCCGACGAGCTGGCGGTGTTCCCCTCCACGGTGCTCAAAGGCACGCCCGAGGAGGACCGCTACGCGTTCGCGTTCGCCATCCCCTGCACCGCCCCCGGCCTGCGCTTCATCTGCCGCGAGAGCTTCGACTACAACCGTCCGCACATAGATCACCCCCTGGGCTCGCGGTTCGAGGAGATGGACGCGCTCGTGGTGTTCGACGACGTGCTCGTGCCGTGGGAGCGCGTGTTCATCCGGCGCGACATGCAGCTGTGCAACGACGCTTACGCCCGGACGAACGCGGTGGTCCACATGGCCCACCAGGTTGTCGTGAAGAACGTCGCGAAGGCCGAGTTCCTCGTGGGCGTCGCGAGCCTGATGGCGGAGAGCATCGCCATCACCCAGTTCCAGCACGTCCAGGAGAAGATCGCCGAGATGATCGGCTACCTGGAGAGCATGAAGGCGTTCCTGCGGGCCGCGGAGGCGGACGCCGAGCCGGACGAGTGGGGGGTGATGTGCCCGGCGTGGTGGCCGCTGAACGTCGCGCGCAACATGTTCCCGAAGATGTACCCCCGGATGGTGGAGATCATCCAGCTGCTCGGGGCGAGCGGGCTCATGGCGATGCCGAGCGGACGGATGCTCGACTCCGAGGTGTCGGACGACGTGCGCAAGTACCTGCAGGCCGCGAACCTGGACGCCGAGGAGAGGATCAGGCTGTACAAGCTAGCCTGGGACATCTCCTGCAGCTCGTTCGGCTCCAGACAGGTGCTGTACGAGCGGTTCTTCTTCGGCGACCCCGTCCGGATGGCGGGCGCCCTGTACGGGTCGTACCCGAAGGACGAGCTCATGGAGCAGGTGCGCGAGTTCATCCACAGGGAGGACTGAGCCTCCCCCGATCTATCGCATCGGGGTCGAGCTCCTGCGGCCCAGGCACGGCCGGGCCACCCGGCCGAGCCACGACGCCGAGGCGACCTCGCCCGGCACGCCTCGGAGCCTGCCGCGAGCACCGGTCGTGTAGTCCACGACGAAGCTGCCCGGGCTGCCAGTGAGCAGGACGTGGCGACCGTCGGGAGCGAACGCCGCCGCGTGCACGGCGGGCCCCAGGCCCGCGACGTAGGACAGGATCCGGCTCCGGCCCGTGCCCACATCGTACTCGAGAAAGTCGAGCAGCCTGTGTGCGGGGGGCTCGTACCTCCCAGCGATGACGCGAGCCCCGTCGGGCGACCAGCCGACGAACGCCGCCCTGCCTAGGGCACGGCTGTGCGTGCCGTCCGGCCTCACGACGCCGAACAGCGCGCTCCTCCTCCCTCGCTCGATCCACAGCAGGCGCTCGGGCGTCGTCGGCGACCAGTAAGCCGAGAGCCCGCTCAGTCGCGCCGTCAGGTCCGCGTGTCTGTCCCGTACCCTCAGCACGACCGCGTCGCCGGTGCCCTGCACGAGCAGATAGTCCCCGCGCGGACTCCAGGCGAGCGAGGTCACGCGCTGGCTGTGCAGGATGGAGAGCAGGGCGATCGGGTGGCCCCGGCCCACGCCCACGGTGAAGATAAGGCTGGGTGCGTCGGGCGGGCTGAGCACCGACCTGCCCGCGAACGCCACCCGGTCCCCCTGCGGCCGGATCGCCAGGTTCTCGACCTGGAGGCGGAGGGACGGCGGGACCATAGCCAGGGGCGGTCCGTGCCCCACTGGCCAGCCCATGCTGAGCAGCGACGCCCTGCGACCGCCTGGCCCGAGGAGCCAGATCCGTCCGCCGTCGCTCACCGCGACCGTCCGCCCGTCGGGCGCAACGGTGTACTCCAGCGCCGCATCGCCCGCCCTGACCACCACCCGCCCCCGTGAGGATGGGGTCGCGAGGTCGAGCGTCATCAGCTGCACCCGGCCGCGAGCGGTTCGCACGAAGAACAGCCTGCCAGAGAGCGTTCCGAGCGCCGAGGTCCAGTCGGGCACCGAGAGGGCCCGGTACTCGGCCGCCCACGAGGGCGGGAAGGCCGCCTCCGCTCTGGGCACGACGGCCCGCTCCGAGGCGGCGCTTCCAGGGCCCGACGGCATCGGGTGGCTAGCGGCGACGCGCGCGGCTGGGGCTCTTTCGGCAGCCTTCTCGCGAGCCGCCTCGCGGTCTTCACCCTCGAGCCCGAGCCACACCGCGGCGAAGACGCACAGGAGCAACAGCATCGGCAGCCCTCTGAGCCACCAGGGGAGCCTGCTCCTCGGGCTCACCTCGTGCTCGAGGGACGCGGGGCTCTCCGCGACGCGACGGAGCACCGAGAGCTCCTGCGAGGGCGTCGGACGCCGGGAGGCGCGCATCGCGACGAGCGCGTCGAGCACCGAGCGGGTCCAGCCGGGGATCGGCCAGGGCTGCCAGCGGGCGGTGCCGTCGAGGAGGGCCGAGATGTAGGCGTCGAGCGTGCCCACGTCGGTCCGCGGGGAGTCCAGCGGAGGGCAGCACGCGACCTCGAGCGAGCACACCGCCCTGAACACGAGCGACCTCACACCCTCATCGCTCGTGCCGAGTACGGAGGCGATCCTGGAGACCGGAAAGCCGTCGCCCACGCGCATGCCGAGCGCGACGCGCTGTCGACGGGGAAGCTGCGCGACCGCGTCGTGGAGACCGGGCAGGTCGCGGGTGTCAGGTACGATCCAGCTCGGCCTGAGCCCGACCTCCATCGCCCGGTCCAGCCCTACGCTCGCCTCGAGGCACGCGTCCAGCGAGCGCAGCACGAGGTCCAGCGCCCTGTCATCGCCGAGCGAGGGATCCGTCGCCTCGGCGACGGCGCGCCTCAGAGCCTCGACGAGCAGCTCCTCCGTCTCGACCGGGTCTGCGGCGCGCCGGGCGCAGAACGAGTACAGAGTCGGGAAGATCGGGGAGAGCACGGCCCGGAGCTCAGGGGCACCTCGCCGGCAGGCATCGGCTAGCTCGGCGACCGTGGGCTCCCGGAGCGGCCCGGTCTCTTCGGACACCCCACACCTCCCTCACGCCCCCGAGCGGTCCTCCGCCGAGAGCGAGACGAGTCCCCTCGACGCCGCCTCCGCCACCGCCTCCGTGCGGTTGCTCACGCCGAGCTTGGCGAGTATCGAGCTGACGTGGAACTTGACCGTGCGCTCGGTCGTGCCGAGGCGCACGGCGATCTGCTTGTTCGCGAGCCCGTGCACGAGCAGCTCGAGCACCTCCCGCTCTCGCGGTGTCAGGCCGCCCGACGCGTCCTCCGAGCGCTCCTGGCTCATCCTGTGCAGCAGGCGGGAGGCCACCAGCGGCTCGAGCGGGGTGCCGCCGCTGTGCGCTACCCTGACGGCGTGGAACAGCTCCTCCCGCGGCGCGCCCTTGAGCAGGTAGCCGCTCGCGCCAGCGCGCATAGCGCCCACTATCTGCTCGTCCGAGTAGTACGCGGTGTACACGACGATGCGGACGTCGGGCAGCTCCCCGGCGATGCGCCTGATCGCCTCCTCCCCATCTATCTCTGGCATCTCCAGGTCCATCAGGACCACGTCCGGCCGCGCCCTGCGGGCCATCGCGATGGCCTCGCCGCCGCTCGCCGCCTCTCCGACGACCTCGAAGTCCGGCTGGGTGCCCAGGACGAGCCGCAGGCCCTCGCGCATTACGGGATGGTCGTCCACCAGCAGCACGCGGATCACCTGCGAGCCACCTTTCGGAACGGCCTCCGCCTCACGGGCACCCTCACGCTCACCGTCGTGCCCGAGCCCTCGGCGCTCCCGACCTCGAAGCTGCCGCCGAGCTGCTCGGCCCGCTCGCGCATTCCCATCAGCCCGAACCCCTGGGAGGCTTCCTCCGGTTCCGGGGCGAAGCCCCGGCCGTCGTCGCGTATCTCCAGCAGCACGACTCCGTCCTCGTCGCGGAGCCCGATCCCGGCCCTGCGGGCTCCCGCGTGCTTGCGCACGTTCGTGAGGGCCTCCTGCGCGATCCGATACAGGTCCGACTCCACCTCGGAGGGCAGGTCGTAGGTGCGCATCCTGATCTCCGCGTGGGTCTCGATGCCCGTCTGGTGCGCGAACCTCGCCGCGAGCTCGTGCAGCGCCTCGGACAGGGTGCGCCCCTCGAGCGGAGCGGCCCTGAGGTCCTGCACCGAGCGCCGAGCCTCGCTCAGCCCCTCCCGCGCCATCTCGAGCGCGCCCAGCACCGTCCGGCGCGCGTCGGAGGGATGCTCTGGCAGGAGCGCGTCGGCGGTCTCCAGGTACAGGCTGATCCCCGCCAGGTTCTGCGCGAGGGTGTCGTGGATCTCGCGCGCCAGGCGGTTGCGCTCCTCGAGCCTCGCCGCCCTCGCCCGCTCCTCGGCCAGCCGAGAGCGCTCGACCGCGACGGCCACCTGGTTGCCGATCGTGTTGAGCAGGCGCAGGTCCTCCGGACCGAGTCTGCGCCAATCGGGCCCCGCCACGTTCATCACCCCGACGCGCTTCTCCCCGAGGTACAGGGGGATGCTCGCGTGGTACCGCAGCCCCTCCGAGCCCGTGACCGCCCTCGCCAGGCGGCTGCACTGGATGACGTTCACGTTCGCCGCGCCCTCCATGTCGTGCTTGAGGAAGGTGCGCAGGCAGTGGCACAGCCATCCCTCCATCTGCTCCGGCTGGCGCAGGAACGGCGGCAGGTTCAGCGACGCCGCGAGGTAGGGACGCTCGTCCGAGTCGAGCAGCCACACCCACGCCGAGCGCAGCCCGAGCAGGTCGGCGACGAGCGCGAGCGTGCTCTCGAGCGCGGTGTGCACGTCGGTCGAGCGGTTCAGCGCCTCGGAGATCCGGTTCAGTATCTCCAGCTCGCGGTTCCGCCGCCTGAGCTGCTCCTCGATGTCCGGCTCGCCCACTCGGGCGAGCGGCCCGATGATCCGGTCGGATGTCATGGCTTACTGCCCTCGCCGCTATTATCGCACACGCATGAGCGCTCTTCATCGGCGTATACCTGTACGGCCGAACAGGTGCCTACCTGCCCCTTCGCCCGATACGCACGGCGCCTTCGGCCGCGTACAGTGAGATCGGAACAGGAGGAGGACGGGATGATCACACCGATGCTGGTGTTCGAGTCCGAGACCCGGATGACGTGCCGCGTGTACGGGGCAGGGCTCATCGGGCGCTGGTGCCGGCAGATGGTGGCGCGACTGAACGGAGGGACGAGCGATGGGAGATAACACGGATAGGGTCGGCCTGATAACCGGGGCTTCGAGAGGGCTGGGGCTCGCGCTCGCCCGCGGCCTCGCCGGGCGGGGCTGGAGGCTCATCCT
>CADDYR010000066.1 GCA_902810765.1 Chloroflexota bacterium | reverse complement strand
CTATACCATAGACAAGCCGATCAACGAGCCGAAGGGTGTGAGAAAGCCTCACCCGATGTTCTGGATAGGGGGAGGAGGGGAGAAGGTGACCCTCAGGCTCGTCGCTCAGTACGGCGACGCGTGCAACGTGGGTATCACCCCAGAGACGATCCGGCATAAGCTCGAGGTCCTGAAGCGACACTGCGATGAGGTCGGCAGGGACTACGAGGAGATCGTGCGCTCCTCCGAGGTCGTGGTGTACCTTACCGAGAAGGAGTCGGGCAGCGAGGAGGCGGTCGAGCGAGCGCTGAGCACGCAGACGCCGGACTTCCGAGAGCGCGCGATCGTCGGCACGCCCGCTCGAGTGGCCGAGAGGCTACAGGCGTTCGCGGACGCCGGCATCAACTACTTCGTCGTCTACCTCGTGCACGTGGCTCAGGAGATGGACCAGCTCCAGAGATTCCACGAGGGCGTGATCCCGAACCTCCGGGCCGCGAGCTGAGCCAGTATCGGAGCGAACGGTGGGACACATTTCACGGGCAAGACTACAGCAGCTCGCGGAGCACTTCGACAAGACCGACGCAGCCGAGCTTTCTTGGTCACCTGCGGAGGACGCTGTGGTCGAGCGCCCGGAGCTGGAGCAGGTTTCCATTTGCCTGCCGAAGGAAGATCTGGCGGAGCTCGGGCGCCACGCGAGTACCTGCGGAATCCGTTGACGCGCTAGAGGAGCAGCGATGCGTGCCGCGATCATAGAGAGACCGGGAGAGATACGGATCGGCACGGTGCCGGACCCGGAGCCCGGGCCGGGCGAGGTCGTCGTGAGGGTGGGGGCGTGCGGCATCTGCGGCACCGACCTGCGCATAGCCGATGGCGAGTTCCCGCCCACCCCGTATCCGATCGTGCCGGGACACGAGTTCGCGGGCGAGGTCGTCGCGCTCGGGGCTGGCGTGCCGGAGACGACGGGGCTCCGCGAGGGCTCGCGGGTCGCGGTGGACCCGTCACTGTTCTGCGGGCGCTGCGAGTTCTGCAAGCTCGGCCGGGGAAACCTGTGCTCGAACTGGAACGCCATCGGAGACACGGTGAACGGGGCATTCGCGGAGTACGTGGCCGTGCCCGCCGCGAACGCGTACCCCCTGCCGGGCCACGTGTCGTATCGCGAGGCCGCGCTGATAGAGCCAGTATCCTGCGCCGTGCACGGCATCCATCGCCTCTTGCCACGGCTCGGCGACTCGTTCCTGATCGTGGGCGCGGGCACGATGGGCCTGCTGCTCCTGCAGCTCGCGCTTAGAGGAGGCGCCTCGAGGGTGGCGGTGGCCGACCTCAACCCCCACAGGCTCGAGCTCGCTACGAGGCTCGGGGCTTCGGAGACGGCGAGGGACGTGCGGGAGCTGCGAGAGCGGGAGCCCCTCGGCTTCGACTGCGCTATAGATGCCACGGGAGCCGCGAGGGCGATCGAGCAGGCTTTCGACGCCGTGCGACGGGGCGGTAAGCTGATGGTGTTCGGGGTGGCCCCGCGCGAGGCAAGGGTGTCCCTCTCGCCGTTCAGGATATACAACGACGAGATCACGGTGCTCGGCTCCATGGCCGTGCTGCACTCGTTTGGACCCGCGGTGGACCTCGTGGCGAGCGGGGCGATAGACACCGGGCTGATGCTCACCGAGGCCCTGCCGCTGGAGGGCTTCCCCCGCGCGCTCGAGATGGTCCGCCACGGCGAGGGCGTAAAGACCCAGGTCCTCCCGAACGGCTAGGTCGTTCTGCCCGATGGACTATTGTCCGTACTTGATGCTCCGAAACAGTATCAAGCCCAGTAGCCCAGCGGAGACCCAGAACGCACCCGCCGCGTTCAGCAAGGGGAATATGCCTACGATATCCGCCACGACTCCGCTCAGCAACAGTCCGGTAAGCCTGATCAGAGCGTTCGCCGTGCCGAAGAAGCCCAGCACCCTGCCACGGTAGTTATCGGACACGCTCGTCTGCAGCAAGGTTCCCTGGCTAATACCCCATCCCATGCTCGGCAAGCCCATCAATGCGGACAACGCTACCGCCAGTAGCACCACCCGCAGATTGACCATGAGGAGGATCAGCATCCCGATGTTCAGCTGGCTGAGCCACAACAGGTGAGATGGATTGAGACGCCCTCCCAGCCAGCCTATCAGTATCCCGCCAACCAATCCTCCCATCCCTGATGCCGTGATCATCCAGCCGAAGACCGCGTCAGGTGCGCGCAGTCCCTCTGCTACAAACGGCACCAGCAACGCGTTATATGTGCCATCGCCTACCGTCGCCGTGCCCACGGTAACGAACAGCACCGTAACCAAGCTATTGCTTCTCACCAGGTCGAATCCATCGAGCCAATCGTGCCACACGCTTACTCCCTTCTGGACGAAGCTCTCCTGAATCTGGCCGAGTACCTCCTGCTCCTCTGCTCTCTCGCTCTGGACCACGATGGAGGCGAGGAGTATCGCTGCGATCAGGAAAGAGGCGCTATCGGCGAAGACCACGGCGGGCAGCCCGAACGCACCGAACAGCGCCCCTCCCACAGGCGGGCCTCCCAGCCGCGCGATGTTGCTGCTTACGCTCTTCAGAGAGTTCGCCTGGATCAGATGCTCCTCACGCACGACTCGTGGGATGAAGGCTCCCTCTGCTGGAGCGAAGAACACGGATACGGAGGATTGCAGGAAGGCCAGGACGTAAACGATCCATAGCAAGTCGCCCGAGCGCACCAGTAGGAGAAGCAACACGATAACGGTCTGCAGCAGGTTCGACACTACCATGACGCGCTTGCGGTCCCACCGATCGACGAGCGTACCGGCCAGCGAGCCGAACAGGAAGAAGGGGGCGATGTCTACGACCAGTATCGTGCTGGTGGCGAGAGCCGAACCCGTAACCTTGAACACGAAGTACGGCAGGGCTGCAACAAGCACCCAGTCGCCCGACATCGAGATGAGACCGCCGAGCCACAGCAGGGCGAAGTTCCGTTGGCGTAGTACGGACAGCATCGCTATCGAGCTTCCCCTCCGGCACAATCACTGGATTCACGTCCATCAGGATCTGATCTTCCCTATCAGGCCAGCGTCGATATCCGCACTTTTGAGCTTGACGAGTTGATCCGGTGTTAGATCGTGCAGTCCCAAGGCTCTCATCCGGAGGATGAAGTCCCTGTCGATGTGATTGCCCATCAACTCGATGATCTGCCACAGCGTCAGGTCTCGGAGCCCCAAAGCCCTCATCTCCTCTGCATATGCCCCGATTGTCTGAGGGGTAAGGCTCAGCACCTTCACCGCTACCAGGGCTTCTGGCGTCAGCTCCCCGCTCAGATCCAGTCCGCTCACGCCTTGTCGGAACTCCCTTACAAAGCGCCCGTCCACCCCATGGACACGCAGCGCAACCAGTTCGCCAATGGCAAGGTCCTCGAAGCCTGCCTCCCGCATCTCCTCCAAAAAATCTCGGTCGATCCCGAAGATGCGGGCGGCTGTATTGGCAAGGGGTAAGTTATGTAGATTCAACGACAGCATCTCCTACTTGAGCTTCTTGGGCTACGGAACCCGCCCCCGTCCGCTCGTCGTGGCGCCGATGCTCCTATTCATCGGGCGCTCCATGGATTCCCACCACTCGGAAGGTGTCGTTCGTGACCACGACCTCTAGGCTCGCAGCATCCGTCATGCTCTCAAAGCGAGCGACCAAGGCCTCTCTACCTGCGGCTTCTACACGGCGGGCAGGCAGGCTCCTGATCCTTGGGTGCTCATGGCAGAACCTTTGAGCTTCCGGCAGCGCCAGCACCCTGGTTGGTAGGGTCTGGTCCAAAGTCCAGTTGCACTTGGGGCATCTGACGTGAAGGCTCGGAGCCTCGGCGAGAAATTGAGGAGTGGCGACCGGTAGCCCAGGGCGCCAGCAAAGGGGATAGCCACAATTCCAGCAGGGCGACGTGCCAGCATCAAGCCCCGTCTCGTAGTATTCGTTCAGTCTCGACAGTAGTCTGATCAGAGCGCGCTTGAAGCTCTTGATACCGCTGAATAGATCGGGCGATTCGGCGTGGGTCATGTTGAGAGCATTGCCCGAACAACAATGCGGGCAGCGAAGCGTAAGAGTGGAGCTGTCCATCGCGCCCAGCAATCGGTGCCGCCCACAACTGGGGCACCAGACGCGCGTATCCAGCCAGGTAGCAAGGTCGGGGTCCACGAATCCGTATACCGAAGCCTCTCGGCTCAATTCGTTGCTTAGTATCTGCCTTAGCGCCAACTTCCCGCGCCGCAGACGCGCGTCGACGGCATTCTCGGTCGTACCGAGACGCACGGCAATCTCGGCCTGTGGTGATTCGTCGATGTACCGTTGCAGGAGCACCGATCGCGTATCTGCGGGCAACAGAGCCATAGCCCGGTCCAATATATCGGCCAGTTCATCGCGCTCCAACTCCACCTCGAGATCGAAGTCGTTATCACGCAGGTGATCTATGCCTGGCGATTCCGGGCCCGATTCTACGCCCGCTCGTAAGACCGTTTCTCTGCCACGATGTCGAGCCCAGCGCCGACATACGTTGCGGGCGATTCCTGCAAGCCATTGTGGACGCTTGTCGGGATCACGCAGTTTGTGCGCGTTGCGCCACGCTTCGAACAGAGTCTCCTGGGCAAGATCTTCCGCCGCGTCCGGGTCACCCGTGAGGTGGTGACACAGCCTGACGAGTCCAGCTCGCTCCAACGTCGCTGCGGCTTGCAGCTGTTCGATGTCTCCTGTCACCTCGTACAAGCCGATGCCTCCGTGATCGCACGCTCTTGTTGCTGCAATCTTAGCCCTCTAAACATCATGTGACGATGTAGGGACAAAATCCGTCGCCGATTTTCACGCTTCCTGAGCTGTCTCCTCTCCGCAGAATGCCACTTTCGGGTCGAGTTCTTGTACCATTCGCTTGTAGAGGCTCGGACAGGAGCGCTATGTGAACGAAACCTCTCTCGTCCTTCCCGGGTCGGAGGTCTCCCCGGCCCTCCACGTCCACGCGAGCCCGCTGTACGCGCTGTACCATTACCTCGCGAGGGAGGCGCTGAGAGCGCCCGAGGAGCGCGATCCCGCCACGGCTCATGCGTCGTCCCTGATGGAGCTGGCGCTTAGGTACCGCCGCAGTGGTGGCTGGATGATCTGGGACGAGGAGGTGGCGGGCAGCAGCGACCCCGAGGAGGCAATGCACAGGCTCCGACGCGCGCTCGCCGAAGAGAGCGATCTGCCGTGGGATCGGGCCGGGATGGAGCGCGCGATCGAGGGGATCGCGAGGGCGCTGGAGGAGGCCGAGGTCACGTACCTGGAGACTCTGTGGGCCGAGCGCCAGGGCCTCCTCGAATCGGCCCTCCGCACGATCCGCGAGACCCTCTCCCCTCGGTGGACCGGTATGGTCCGGAGCCAGGCCGAGCTATTGGGCCTCACCTGGCCGGACAGGCTAGACGTCCACCTGGTCCCGGATTGCTACATGAGACAGGGGGCGTACAGCCATCCGCTGACGGTAGGTATGGATCACAACCGGGGGCTCGAGCTCTGCGAGACGCTGCTCCACGAGGCCACGCACGTGGCCGACGTGCACACGAGCGCGATGGGCAGGGAGAGCCTCGGGGACCGGCTGATGGCGCGACTGGAGGCGAGCGGGGTGAGTCGCGAGGCCGCGTGGAACGCCTGGCACGCGGTGATCTTCGCCGCGAGTGCCCGGCAGGTGCGGAGCTGCATTGACCCGAGCTACACCGACTACGCGACACCCCGGGACCTCTACTCCTGGTTCGGGGTGCCCCACCTTCCAGGGCTGTGGGAGGACTTCGTCTCCGGCTCTGTGGACGAAAGCGCCTTCCTCGATGCCGTGGCAGCGGAGGTGGGTGACAATCTCTGACGATAAGCTGCAGCGATGAGCCACCCACCCTTGTCATCCTGAGCCCCTTCGCTGCCCTCGAGAGCCTGCCCCGAGCGGGAGCGAAGGGGTAAACTCGGCGAAGGGCCTTATGATGGGTACTTCGGCCTGCGGCCTCAGAATGACAGGTAGAGAGCGGCCTCGAAACGACGGGCTCGACCACTCACTCGGGCTTGTTATGACGAGCTCGCGGTGGGCAGTCCGCGGAGCCCGGTGACCAGGAGGCGCCGGGCTCCCTGTCCTGCCGCAGATCAGCCCTGCCTGGCGATCTCGGACTTGAGCACCTCGAGCGCCTTCCGAAACTGAGGACCGGAGGTCTCCTGATCCTTCGAGGAGGTCTTCACCACGTAGTCGGGCTTCAGTCCCTTGTGGTTGATGTCCACTTTGTCCGGCGTGAGCCAGTGCGCGATCGTGACGTGCACGCTGCCGCCGTTTGAGAGGCCCTCCACCTCCTGCTCGGAGCCCTTGCCGAACGTCCGCTCGCCGACCAGCTTCGCGCGGTCCCGCGCCTGCAGTGCGCCCGCGGTGATCTCGGAGGCGCTCGCGGTACCGCCGTTGACGAGCACGACCATCGGCAGCTTGTACGCACTCACGCTCCCCGTCTCGACCGACACGGGCTGTTCGCCACCCGGTCCCTTCGACTCGTCCTCGTAGAAAGCCACGCCGTTCGGCAGGAATCGGCCCACGGTGCTGCGCGCGGCGTCCACCCAGCCGCCGCCGTTGTCGCGAAGATCCAGGATGATGCCCCTGACGTGATCCTGCTTCGCCTGCCGGAGCGCGCTGTCGAGCTCCTGCACCGTCTTGTCGCCGAAGATGCTGATCCTGATGTACCCCACGTCGCCGTCCACGCGCTTGTACGTGACCTGCGGCACCTGGATCTCGTTGCGCACGACCCTCACTTTGAACGGCTTGCGGCCGTCGCGCTGGATGGTGAGGGTCACCGGCGTGCCCTTCGGACCGCGGATCATGTTCACGACCTTCATCTGGTCCATGCCCGTGATCGGCTTGCCGTTCACCTCGAGGATTACGTCGCCCGACTTGATCCCGGCCTTCTGAGCAGGGGAGTTGTCGATCGGGGAGACGACCACGAACTGCTTGTCCTTCACCTCCACGTAGACCCCGATGCCCTCGAACTGTCCGGACATCTCGCTCTGCAGCTCCTTCTGCTGCTTGGGGGGCAGGTACATCGTGTAGGGGTCCCCGACGCTGGAGGCCAGCCCTTCGGCCGCCCCGTTCATGAGCTTCTCCTGGTTCACGGGACGACCGTAGTAGTCGCGGGTGATGTACTGGTAGGTCTGCCAGAAGGGCTTCCAGAGCTGGCTGTTGCTCTTCGCGCTCCCCAGACCATCCGTCGTGAGGGAGGCCGTCGCGAAGCCCGGAGGGGCATTCTGGCCGACCGCGAAGCCCGCCAAACCTCCGGCCACGAAGAACACGAGCAGCGCCAGGACGCTGCCGACACCCATCAACACTCTCTTGCGCGTCAGCTTCATATGACCACCCCTGAGCTCGGCCGGCTGCCCGGCGCCCTATGCCCTGATTAGATGATAACACCTGGGCGGGAGGGGGCAAAGGGTGGCCGTCGCGCGGCAGGCGGTATGCCGCAACTGATATAATCGGCCGCGGCAGCCCCGCCTGGATCGGCCACCCCGACCGGGACGGTAAGTCGGCCTGTCACCGGAACTCTCACGGCTGCCGGGGAGAAGCTTACTTGTCATCAGCTGACAGACCGGCCGTCGGCTTCGTCGGAGCGGGCAGGGCGGGCACCGCCCTCGCGGTAGCGCTCGCCGACGCCGGGTACCCCATCACCGCCATCTACAGCCGCACCTCGTCGCGGGCCAGGCAGCTCGCGGAACGGACGGGCGCCACGTTGTGCGCCTCGGCCGAGGATGTCGCGCGCCTCTCGGAGGTGCTGTTCCTGACCGTGCCCGACGGGGCGGTCGAGGATGTGGCCGCGCAGATCGCGACGGCGGGCGGGTTTCAGGCCGGTAGCGCGGTCGTGCACACCAGCGGCACGCTCACCTCGGAGGTGCTCCGAGACGCCGCCGGGCGGGGAGCTCTCACCGGAGCGTTCCACCCGCTGCAGGCGCTCGCCGGCGCCTCGTCCGTGCCCTACCTCAAGGGGTCGTATATCGGTATCGAGGGATCTCCGGAGCTCGCGCCGGTGCTGACCGCGATGGCGGAGGCGCTCGGGGCGGTGCCGCTCGATATCACCGACAAGAACCGCGTGCCGTACCACATCGCGGCGGTGCTGGCCTCGAACTACACCCTCGCGCTGCTCGCGGCGGCCTCTCAGCTCATGCGCGACGCGGGCATCGCAGAGGAGCACGCGCTCGCGGCCCTCCTGCCGCTGGCGCGGGGAAGCCTGGGGAACCTCGAGCGCGCGGGCGCGACGCACGGGCTCACCGGACCCGTGATCCGGGGCGATGCCTCGACGATCGCTCGCCACCTGCGCTACCTCCGGCGCCACTACCCGGAGCTCGCGCGGGCCTACTCGAGCCTCGGGCTCGTTGCACTCGACCTCGTCGGCAACTCCCCGCACGGCGAGGAGATACGCGAGGAGCTCGAGAGGTGAGGGTCGTCACGACCGTGAGGGAGGCCCGCGAGGCGCGCACCGGGCTACGGAGCCCGCTCGGCCTAGTCCCGACGATGGGCTACCTGCACGAGGGGCACCTGTCGCTCGTGCGTCGCGCGCTGTCGGAGAACTCCACGGTCGCGGCGAGCGTGTTCGTCAACCCCACCCAGTTCGGTCCAGGCGAAGACCTCGCCTCCTACCCGCGCGACCTTGAGCGCGACCTGAGGCTGCTGGAGCGCGAGGGGGTGCACCTCGTGTTCGCCCCCGGCGTCGAGGAGATGTACCCCGGCGGCTGCGACGTATGGGTGAACCCCGGCCCCCTGGCGGAGCGGCTCGAGGGCGCCGCGAGGCCCGGCCACTTCCGAGGGGTCGCGACGGTCGTGACCAAGCTCCTGAACATCCTGCAGCCGGACGCGGCTTACTTCGGAGAGAAGGACGCACAGCAGCTGGCGGTGGTTCGCGCGGTCGTGCGCCAGCTCCACTTCCCGGTGCGCATAGTGGGCTGCGAGACCGTGCGCGAGCCCGACGGGCTGGCGATGTCGTCGCGCAACGCGTACCTCTCGCCCGAGGAGCGCCGCGCCGCGCCCGCCATATACGAAGCGCTCGTCCACGGCGCGGCGCTCGCCCGGCAGGGAGAGATGAGCGCGGAGAGGATCAGAAGCGAGGTGCGGGAGCGCATAGACCACCACCCCGAGCTGCGGACCGAGTACGTGAGCGTCGCCGACCCCAACACGTTCGAGGAGATCGGGACCGCGCGAGACGGCGCGCTGCTATCCGTGGCCGTGCGCGTGGGCCGGGCACGGCTCATAGACAACGTCAGACTCTGCTCTCCGGAGACGAGATGAGGGAACACCTGCTTGCGATAGACGTCGGGAACACCCAGGTGGTCATCGGAGTCCACGACGGGGAGGCGTGGGGCAGCCAGTGGCGCATCACGACCGAGCGCACGCGCAGCTCCGACGAGTGGGCGAGCATGCTCACCGGGCTGTTCAGCGCCCGCGCGAGCCTGCCCGGGGCCGAGCACCTCGACCTGACGAGCTTCAGGGGCATCGCGATGTCGAGCGTCGTGCCGCACGTCACGACCGCGCTGCGGGATATGGCGCGCGACTACTGCGGGGTCGAGCCGTTCGTCGTCGGGCCGGGGGTGAGGACCGGCGTGCGCATCCTCACCGACAACCCACGCGAGGTGGGAGCCGACAGGGTGGTGAACGCGCTCGCGGCACGCACCCGCTACGGCTGTCCCGTGATCGTCGTGGACTTCGGGACCTCGACGAACATAGACGTGGTCTCGGCGGAGGGAGACTACATCGGGGGCGCGATCGCGCCCGGGCTGGCCATCTCCGCCGAGGCGCTCACCAGCCGGACCGCGAGGCTGATGGAGGTGGAGCTGGTCAGGCCCGCACGGGCGATCGGCCGCAACACCGTCGAGTGCATCCAGGCGGGCATCGTGATCGGCTACGCGGGGCTCGTCGAGGGGCTCGTGCGCGCGATCAAGCGGGAGCTGGGAGAGGCTCAGGTGGTCGCCACGGGCGGGCTGGTGAGCGCCGTCGCCCAGGCGACGGACGTGCTCGACCACGTGGATCCCGACCTCACGCTGGAGGGCGTCAGGCTGATGTACGAGCTGAACCACAGGGGAGCGGAGGTGTGAGCCTGCGCGGGCGGCGTGTGGTGCTGGGCGTGTGCGGCAGCATCGCGGCGTACAAGGTGGTGCAGGTGGCACGCGACCTCACGCTCGCGGGTGCCGAGGTGAACGTCGTGATGACCGAGAGCGCGACCCGCTTCGTGACGCCGCTCACGTTCCACGCGATCACGGGCCGCGAGGTGGTCACGGACGCCTGGCAGGGGTGGATGGGCCATCCCGAGGGGCACGTCGCGCTCGCCGACCGCGCCGAGCTCATCCTCGTCGCCCCCGCGAGCGCCCAGACGCTCGCACGGCTCGCGCTGGGGCTGTGCGACGACATGCTCGGGCTCACCGTGCTCGCGAGCGACGCTCCGCTCGTGATCGCTCCCGCGATGCACCATCGGATGTGGAACCACCCGGCCACGCGGGCACACGTCGCGGCTCTCCGCGAGCGGGGCGCGACCGTGATCCAGCCGGACACGGGGCTGCTCGCCTCGGGAGCTGTGGGCGAGGGCAGGCTGCCGGAGCCCCCCGAGATACTCGGCGCGGTGCGGTGGCGGCTGGGCAGGCGCGGCCGGCTCGCCGGGAAGAGGGTGGTGGTCACCGCCGGGGGCACGCGCGAGCCCCTCGACCCCGTGCGCTACCTCGGCAACCGCTCGAGCGGTCGCATGGGCTATGCACTCGCGCAGGCAGCGACGGACGAGGGCGGGGACGTGACGATCGTGAGCGCGAACGTGAGCCTGCCGGAGCCCTGGGGCGCGGAGGTGCGCAGGGTGGGCACGGCGGAGGAGATGCTGCGCGCGACCAGGGAGGCGTGCGAGCGCGCGGACGTACTGATAATGGCCGCAGCCGTGGCAGACTACCGTCCGGAGAGCCCGAGCGACGCGAAGATCAAGAAGTCCGGCGAAGGGCTCTCGATACGGCTCGTCGAGACCGAGGACGTGGTCGCGAGCATAGACCGGCCGGGGCTCATCAAGGTGGGGTTCGCCGCCGAGACCCACGACCTCGAGACGAACGCCCGCGCGAAGATGGCGAAGAAGCGGCTGAGCCTGATCGTGGCGAACGACGCCGCCGCGACGATCGGTGCCGAGGACGCGTGCGTGGCGCTCCTGTACCCCGACGGCCGGAGGGAGGAGCACGGGCCCCTGCCGAAGGCCGAGATAGCGGAGCGGATCGTCGAGGCCGTCTGCAGATTGGCAGGTCAGAGCTGATCCTATCGCAGCCGCGCGTTCGCGAGAAGGAGGAGTTCCCCTGATGTCAGCTCGACACGCATATCCGACAGACGAGCACGCGAGGGCAGCCGAGATCGTGACCGGGTTCTTCGCGAGCAAACAGGAGACGAGCGCCGTCCTCCTGACCTGCTCCTGCGCCAGGGGAAGGGGCAGCCGCGATAGCTGCCTGGATATGGCGGTGCTCGTACGTCCGGAGCTCCTGGCCACCGAGCGGACGAGGCTCGAGCGCGAGTGGGAGGAGCTCTACGGCACCGAGAGCGGGTTCAGGGACCTCCTTGCCGTCGGCAGGTACTCCCACGTGGACCTCGAGCTGTTCGACGGCATCTTCATACCAGGCTACCACGGCTTCACCTCGGGACCCGACGAGTTCGAGCTCGAGATAGGCAACTACCTGGCCTACAGCGTGCCCCTGCATCAGCGCGACGGATACCTGGACGAGCTGAGGGCGCGCTGGCTGCCCTTCTACGACGACGGCCTGCGAGCCCGACGCCTCGCGATGGTGCTGGGCTACTGCCACAACAACCTGGATCATATAGACCTGTTCGTGCGCAGACATCTGCACTTCCAGGCTTTCCGCAGACTCTACAACGCCTTCGGTGAGTTCCTGCAGGCCCTGTTCATCTCACGTCGCACCTACCCGATCGCATACGACAAGTGGATCAGGGAGCAGGTCGTGGACATCCTGGGGCTTCCCGAGCTGTACGAGCGACTGCCAGGACTCTTCGAGATAGGCCGTTTCGAGAGCGACGAGCTCACCCGGAAGGCCGCGGTCCTGGAGCAGCTGGTCGAGACGTACGTCGAGGAGGCCCGGTGAGGGGCGAGCCGCTCAGGAGGGGACCGCTCTCCGGCCTGCTGCTCGATGCAAGAGACTCGGAGCACGCTGCGCTCGTGTGTGCAGTCGAGGGCTACGCGCGGGGCCTCGTGGCGAGCGAGCCGGTAGCGATTTTCGTGGACAGGATCGGCGTGCTGCTCGTCGGCTCCACGGCGCTCGGCGTGGTGGACGAGGTGTCGGATGTGGACCTCGAGCTGGTGTGCCCCGCGTCCCTCTCGGACCGGATCGTGCGTGCCCATCGGGAGGCCGGACTGATCGGCCCCGCCGATGACCTGTTCGTGGAGCTCACTCTTTCGGACGGCCGCAAGGGGCACTACACCCTGCTGACGCTCGAGCGGCTGTCATACGATCTGGAGGAGGGCGCGGCATCGGCTCTGTGGCTCGCGGCGACGGCCCACGTGCTGCACGACCCACTGGGGGTCTCGGACCTGCTGTCACGGCACTACCCGATGGACGAGGCGACGCTGCTCGCGCTGCGCCGCGCGACGTACATCGGGTTCAGGCAGGCGAGCAGGACGATGGACAACGCGGCCGAGCGGGGCGACAGGTGGGCGCTGCTCTTCGCGAGCGTCGAGGCGGTGCGCGAGGCTCTGAGGTGCGCGCTGGCTATCGAGGGCGTGCCAGCCCCGTATGACAAGTGGCTGTACGCGGTGGCGAGCAGGTTTCCGACGAGCAGCGCGGTGGCCCGCGAGGCAGGCGCCTGCCTCGACCTCTTGGGAGAGCAGTCGTCGTACCGCTCGGGCCCGCACAAGCAGAACCCCCTCGTTCTGTCGGTGGAGAGGATGCGCGGGATACTGATAGAGGCCCTGCACGAGCGCGAGGTGCACGAGCCCTGGATCACCGAGTGGTGGAAGCACCTCGGCTGACGAAGTGGTGAGGTGAGCGAGCGGGCTCAGAACCGGTAAGGGGGGCGGTTCACGTACCGTTCGGGGTAGCGGCTCTTCGGCCCGCGGAACAGGAAGACGAGCACGAGCCCCGCGATGAAGCCTCCGACGTGCGCCCAGAACGCCACCCCGCTCGTCTGCGCCGTGTTCGCGCCGAGCTCGGCCAGCCCATCCCAGAGCTGCATCAGGAACCAGATGCCGATGAGCACGAGCGCGGGAATGCGGAACAGCCCGATGAACGGAGGGATGAACACGAGGGTGCGCACGCCCGCCCTCGGGTAGAGCACGAGGTAGGCGGCCATCACCCCGGCGATCGCTCCGCTCGCGCCCAGGCTGGGCTGCTGCGAGAAGGCGTTGAGCGCTATGTGGGCGAGTCCCGCGACGATCCCGCATACGAAATAGAACACCAGGTACTTCAGATGTCCCATGTTCGCCTCGACGTTGTCGCCGAACACCCACAGGAAGAGCATGTTGCCGCCTATGTGCAGCAGCCCTCCGTGCATGAACATCGCCGTGATGAGCGTGAGGAACACGGGATGTATCGTCTGCGAGCCGACGTCTATCCCACGGGTGTACTCGGCGGGGATGACCGAGTACGAGTAGAAGAAGTTGGCCAGCTGGCGCGTCTCGGGCGACAGGTTGAGGCTGCCGCTGAGCGAGACCTCGTACAGGTACACCAGGATGTTCGCGACGATGATGAGGACATTGATCACCGGAAACGTTCGGCGGTAGTTAGCGTCCGAGATAGGGATCATACGGCCTCCGCCCCGGGGAACGGGCCGACGGGGTGGGGAGCGCGCTCCCTCCCCGTCGAGCTCGCGTCGTACGGGTCATGTACCCCGCCGGCTACTGAGTGATCCTGTCCGACTGCTGCGCGGCGGTCTCGCCCGTCTGGCGCACCTGATCGGACGCCGCCTGCGCCCTCTCGCGGGCCTGGCCGCCGAACTGCTGCGCGGCCTCGCCGCCCTTGCTCACTAGCCTGCTCACGTAGTCGCTGGCCGACTGGATCAGCTGGCGACGGGTCTCCTGCCCACTGCGTGGTGCGAAGAGCACTCCGAGCACGATCCCGTAGGCGAACCACTTGAGTGCCGTCGTAATCCTGCGCATCGCTTCCTCCTTGCACTTGCCTAGAGTTTCTCCCGATGTGTGATCGCGAGTATCACCCGGATGATCAGGCCGAGGATGATCGCCCCGATCACTCCTGGGATGATGTAGAAGCCTCCGATCGTCGGCCCGAAGCTACCAAGCAGCGTGCCGCCGAGGAAGGCGCCGACGAACCCGGCGACGATGGCGCCTATCCACCCGAACGGCACCTTGCCCGGAATGACGAGGTCCACGATGAACCCGAGGACGAGCGCCACGACGATCATCGTGATCCAGTCTATCAGCCCCACGATGGCCAGCGGAGCGAACACCGGCACGTCCATGCTCACCTCTCCCTCATGAACGCGGCGACCGACGCCACCGTCACCGCGAAGAGAGTCCCTATGGCCAGGAGACTGCAGCTACAACATCCTTTCTCGGCCATGACGTCTGTTGGTTTGCGAAAGCCCAGCAAAGTTGCACCTCCTGCCTGCTCCGATGAACGATGCGCTCCCTTCCCGGGGTATTAGACCGGCCGCCGCGCCCGCGGGTCACGCACCCTTGGGAGCTCGCCAGCCTGCTCGCTCCGCCGAGCCCGGTAATGATACGGCAACACGCGTTAGCAAGGGAAGGGCCACGGAGAGCACGGTCATTCCGTGGCTGGGGCTGGATGAGGTCACGCGCCGAAGGGCGGGCTTGCAGGGCCGTGTGGTTCGGGGGCAAACTTGTGTGGACGATGAGCAGGGCAAGAGGGTTACGGATACCGGAGGAGCTCGGGCGCGAGATCGTCCGCACCTGGCTCAATGACGTGGACCGGAACTACTCGGAGCTTCGCATGGTGTATCACTGGCTGACCAAGCCACAGCTGTGGGCCGCGCTCGCCTACTACGAGCTGTATCCTAAGGACATAGACGAGCGGCTCAGGGTCGAGGAGAGCTGGACGCCCGAGCGCGTGTATCGGGAGCTGCCGTTCGCGCGCTCTCAGGCGGAGGACGCTCGCTAGCCCGTGCGGTTCGTGCTCGACGAGGACCTGCCGCCGGGAGTGGCGAGAATGGCTAGTGGTCCGAGAGGGAGGCAAAGCGGATGCGACCACCGGAGCCTGTGATGGTGCTCGATCTTTTCCCGGAGGAGAGGGCAGCCCTGCTCGACCTGCTCGCCGAGCTGAGCGAGGAGGAGTGGGGCAGACCCACCGTATGCGAGGGCTGGTCGGTCAAGGATGTGGCGGGCCACGTCCTGGGTGTCGACCTGGGGAACCTGTCGGTGAGACGCGATCATTACCGGATAGACCCCGCGCCCGGGGAGGACCTGGGCGGCTTCGTGAACCGCTTCAACGAGGAGTGGGTCCGGGCAGCAAGGCGGCTGAGCCCGAGGCTGCTCCTCGACCTCCTCGCCACATCGGGCCAACAGCTGTTCACTCACTTCGGCTCGCTCGACCTGTTCGAGCTCGGAGGCCCGGTGAGCTGGGCGGGACCGGCTCCCGCACCCGTGTGGCTCGACGTGGCTCGAGAGTATACGGAGCGCTGGGTGCACCAGCAGCAGATCAGGGACGCGGTGGGCCGGCCAGGGCTGACCGAGCCCCGGTATCTCTCGCCGGTGCTGTCCACCTTCGCGCACGCCCTCCCGCACGCCTTCCGCGACACCGAGGCACCTATCGGCACGTCGGTCGGGCTCCACGTGCGCGGAGAGTCCGGGGGAGACTGGACGGTGGCGCGGAAGATGGGAGGCTGGGTGCTGTATGCGGGAGCGCCCGCCTCTCCTGAGGCTCGCGTCTCGCTCGACGAGACGGTGGCGTGGCGCCTGTTCACGAAGGGGCTCACACCGGGGAAGGCGGAGCAGGAGGCCGTGTTCGAGGGCGACCGTCGGCTTGGCGAGCCCATGCTGCACACGCTTGCCATCATCGCGTGAGCGTGGGTGGCCACTCGGCGCTGCCCTGGCAGACCTCCGTGGAAGGTCAGCGCGCAACCAGGACCTGGGCGAGCGATAGGCCGGGGAGTTGGCGGACCGGTTCGTGGGAGAGGTGATAGACGACCTCGCAGCGGAGGGCGAAGTCCGGTTCGAACGAGGCAGCTAGCGACAGATGAGGGTCCTGCTGGAGGCGAACATCCTGATCAGCTATCTAGGGTGCTGCGAGCACGAGACCGAGCGGCTGCCGCGTACCTTTCGGCGAAGCCCCTGTGGTAGCATTGCTGCGGGCAGGTGCGATCAGGACTAGGAGGTATGTGTGGATGCCCGGCGGGGTGATGGGCGCGTTTCCGAACCGCGAGGACGCCGCGAGGGCGGTGCGGAGGCTCCGGCAGGAGGGGGTTGATCCTGCGAACATCTCCGTGATCGAGCAGGCGGCGCCCCCGGAGCGGGCGTCGCGGGAGCTGCAGCTCGTGGAGATGTACTCGGGGGCCGGCACGGGCGCGGTCACCGGAGGGATACTCGGCGGGCTGATCGGCTGGCTGCTCTCGCTCGGCGTGTTCGACACCGCGGGCGTCGGCAGTTTCGCGGTCGGGCATCCTATCGGGGCGACCACCGCCGGGATCGCGCTCGGGGCCGCGTTCCTGGGCTTCCTCGGCGCGGTCGCGGGGCTCACGTTCGAGCGGGCTCAGGTGAGCGGTCCCAGACCCGGCACGGTGCTCCTGACCGTGCGGCACAGCGGCCTGCCCTACGAGCGGCTTGAGGGCATGTTGCGTGAGAGCCGCGCCTCGAGCGTCCACCCAGCCGAGGTGCCCGCCAGCGCTCCGGCCCCGGAGCCCGCACCCCCGCCCTCGGTAGAGA
>CADDYR010000065.1 GCA_902810765.1 Chloroflexota bacterium | reverse complement strand
GCGCGGGATCTCCACGTCGAACCCGTACGCCTCCACCCCGCCCACCTGGAAGGTCACCACGACGTAGTCGGCGCCGTCGAGCGCGCGCCTGCGATCGGTGGTGGTCTCCACGCGCGTCGGGAAGCCGTAGTGAGCGATCAGCTCCCGGGCCGCGGCCGCCGTCCGCTCCGCCTTCGACATGTCCAGGTCCATGAGCGAGAGCGTGCAATCGCGCAGCTCCGGCAGGCTCAGCACGTCCCCGACCAGCGTCAGCGGGAAGACGTAGCCCCCCGCGCCGATCATCGCTATCTTCGCCACTCCCTCACCTCCCCGTGCCCAAGAGGCTGCTCCAAATGTTGGCGCAATCATATACCGGAGTGTCCCCGGAGTCAATACGTGCTTGGCACCAATTTTGGTGGTGCTCCAAATACTGTCATCCCGATGCCCTTCGCGGAGTTCATCCCGAGCGGAGCGAAGGGGTAAATTCGGTGAAGGACCCGGAAGGGCAGCGAGCTTCGCTCGCTGCCCGGATTCTTCGGCCTGCGGCCCCGGAATGACGCGCTCAGCGCCTCATCGGGATTCGATGCCACTTCGGGCTGGTTGGCATATAATGTCGAGCAGGTTGGATCACAAGGCGGTGGGTTTGGATGCCTGTCACTCAGAAGGACGTGGCCCGGCTGGCCGGGGTGTCGGTCTCGACCGTCTCCAGGGCGCTCTCGGGAGACCAGAGTCGTCCGGTGGCGGCCGAGACGCAGGAGCGCATATGGGAGGCCGTCAGGCGCCTGAACTACGAGCCGGCGAACTCCGGGGAGCGGCACGTGGAGGAGGTGAGCGAGAGGGTCGCCCGGCACTACAGCGTGGGGCTCGTGCTGGGCAACGTCTCGTACAAGTTCTCCGACCCGTTCTGGAGCCCCGTGCTCGAGGGCGTGGACGAGGAGCTCGTGAGGCAGCAGTACCGCCTGCTCTTCGCGTACACGATGGACGATCTCAAGCACTCACGCCAGCGCCAGCTCGTCTCGCCGGATCACGTGGACGGCCTCATCCTCCCGGGGGGCATGCGCCCGTTCGGCAAGGCGATACCGCGGGCCAGGACGGTGGTGATCGAGGGCGGCGACGACAGGCTCCGAAGGGCTCCCGAGCTCGAGGTGGACGTGGTCACGATGGAGAAGTTCCGCTCCGTGCTGCGCCTGATCGAGCACCTCGTGGGACTCGGCCGCAGACGACTGGCCTTCCTCGGCCCCGAGCCGGATCGCGACGAGCGCGGCGAGGCGTTCCTGTTCGGCCTCGTGCGCTACGGCATCCCGTCCCGCCCGGAGCTGTACGTGCCGTGCCCGTGGTCGGCCGAGGATGCCTACCCGGTAGCGGAGGAGCTCTTCAGACGGCACGGCGGGAGCGTGGACGCGCTCGTGTGCGCCTGCGACACCATAGCCATCGGGGCGATGCGTGCGGCGAAGAAGCTGGGCATCCGCGTGCCGAACGACGTGGCGGTCACCGGCTTCGACGACATCCCGTTCGCCCGCGACCTCGACCCTCCGCTCACGACGGTGCGGGTTCCGAAGCGGCTGATGGGGGAGCTTGCGGCGCGCAGGCTGATCGAGCGGATCAACGAGCCCGGACTGCCTCCAGTGGTCCTGATGGTTCCGACGACGCTGATCGCACGACGCTCGTGCGGCGAGGAGTGAAGGCGGTCCGGCGGCCTCGTCAGCGGTGAGAGGGTGCGTCGAACCTGTACAGCTTGAACGCCTCGGCGTAGCGCACGCCGTGGCCCCTCGCCGCGGTGGCGGCCCTCTCCCTCACCCACCTGGAGACCACCTCGTCCGGCCCGGCCTCGTACACCCAGGGGTTGCCGGGGTTCGCCGCGATCACGTCGAGTATCTGGCTCGGGAACCGCAGCAGGGCCTCGACCTTCCTCTGGATCGTGCCCGTCACGTCCACCCAGCAGTCGGGGGCGTCCGTGCCGCTGACGTACACCTCCCTCACCTGATGGGGCTCGAGTCCCTCTGCCGACAGCTCCGGGTAGAGCCTGGGGCAGCTCGCGCCGGGATACACCGCCGAGAGGGTGGCCTCGCCGACGGCGAAGTGGTCCGGGTGGTTCAAGTACGTTGCCGTCGTGAAGAAGCGCCTGAAAGTCTGGGTGACGAGCCTCTCGGGGCGGTGCTTGCGGATGAGGCGGGCTATGCGCCCGCGCAGCTCCAGCGTGGGCTCCAGGTAGCCGTCGGAATACCCCAGGAACTCCACATCCGCCACCCCGATCTCGCGCGCGGCGTCGAGCTGCTCCTGCCTCCTGATCCGGATCAGCTCCTCCGGAGCCATCTCGGAGTCGCTCGTGCCCTTGCTCCCGTCGGTCGCCACGACGTACACCACCCGCGCGCCCTCCGCCACCCACCGTGCGATCGTCCCGCCGGCGTCCAGCTCCGCGTCGTCGGCGTGCGCCACGACCACCATCGCCGAGGTCGCCCTCTCGTCGCTCACGGTCGCCCTCCTCGTCAGCAGACTCCGGCGGGGGAGAGGACGCGCCGGTAGACCTCGAGCGTGGCGGCGGCGGTGCGTTGCCAGGATCGGGCGCGGCCGAGCTCTGCTGCGTGGCCGTCGCCCAGCCCGTCCCCCCGCAGCACGTCCCCGAGCCTGGCTGCGAGCTCCCGGTGATCGCCCGGCCGCACGAGATACCCGTTCACGCCGTCCGACACCGTCACGCTCAGACCTCCGGTGCGGGAGGCCACGACCGGGGTGCCGCACGCGAGGGCCTCGAGCGCGGTCAGCCCGCAGCTCTCGTAGTACGACGGCACGGCGCACACATCGGCCGCACGGTACAGGTCGGGCAGCCACTCGTGGGGCATTGGCCCCAGGAACTCGACGACCTCGCCGATCCCTTCCTCGCCCACGATCGCGCGCAGCCGTCGGAGCTCCGCCGCAGTCGCCGGGTCCTCGGCGTCCTGGGATCCCCCGACTATGAGCACCCTCAGGTCCGGCACCCGGTGGCGCAGCGCGGAGGCCGCCCTGAGGAGCACGTCCACGCCCTTCAGCGGCTCAAGCCGGCCCACATACAGCACTATGCGCTCGTGGGGGGCGAGCCCGAGCCGCTCCCGTGCGGCGTCGGTGGCGTCCGGCCGGAAGCTGCAGGCGTCCACGCCGCAGGGGACGATGTGGAGCCTCGCGGGATCGACGCCGTACTCCCGGACGACCTCGCGCCGCTCCACCTCGTTCGCCACGACGACGGCGTCCGCCGAGCGCAGCACGAGGTCCTCGCTCCTCAGGCGCAGCTCGGTCTCGTGCTCCTGAGCGGGGCCGCGATGGAGCTCCTTGATCTTTGCGAGCGTGTGCGATGTGTGCACCCAGGGAGCTCCCCAGCGCCTCGACAGCTCCATCGCGGCGAGGCCGGAAAGCCAGTAGTGGGAGTGGATCACGTCGTATCGGGCCCCCGAGCTGCGCGCGAAGCACTCAATCCAGTCCGAGATCTCGGGCAGCAGCTCGTGCAGGTGGTCTCTGGATACCGGCTCGGCCGGCCCGGCGGGGACGGCTGCGACCCGGACGCCCGGAAAGGGGCGCCGCACCTCCGCGACCTCCGGCGAGTCCCTGCGGGTGAACACGTCCACCAGCGCTCCCGCTCGCGCGAGCTGCTCGGAGAGACTTCCGACGTACACGTTCATCCCGCCCGCGTCGCGCGAGCCGAGGCGGGCGAGCGGGCTCGTGTGCAGGCTCAGCATCGCGATCCGGAGGGCCCCCCCGTCCCTCATGCCGACTGTCTGCAAGATACTCCTCCCCTCGAGGCCACATGTGCACGTAGTAGCAATAAGCAAGGCGTGGCGGCCAGGCGCGCCGATCCCGGACACCACAACCAGAATAGCAGGGGGCACGCAGGGCCTGCCAGGGCGAAGTCGCTATTGCAAATTACTGCTATTTGCTCGGGGCTTGCTCTTGCTCGGCCGGCAGCGTCTCGCCTAGGATCTGGTTGGCGAGGTCCCTCACCCTCGCGGGGTAGCTCTGCTCACCGTTCCAGGCCACCGCCATGCCGCGCAGGGTTGGGGCGCAGCCCCGCAGCCTCGCGGACAGCTGGCTCCAGGAGAGGGACTCGGCGATCAGCGCCTGCTGCCTGGCCGTGCCCTCCCCCTCGGGCAGGGCGAGGGCGAGCATCCGGCCCACGTGCGCGCGCACACCGTCCGACCAGCTCGGGAACACGATATCCTCGCCGGAGCCCTCGAAGGGCTTGAGCCTCGCGGGGTTGCGCTTCTCGAAGTGCTCGTCGCTCAGGTAATCCGACTCGATGGCCCACTGCACAACGGCGATCAGGGCGTTCGCGCCGACGCTCGAGCAGACGTCCGCGTACGTCCACATGATCGCCCTGACGTCCTCCTCCGGACGGCTCCCGCGCCGACGCTCGAGCAGGAACGCCGCGCACCTGTCGCGCACCTCCCCGGAGTCTCCGAGGAGCGGGGTGTCGAGCGTCACCCGCGAGGCGGGCGGGAGGTGTATCGAGACGCTCGGCGCCCGGAGTCCCCCAGAGTGCACCCAGGTATGCTCGGGCTCGCCGGCGAGGTGGTACCAGCGGCTCGAGCGGGCCACCTCCTGCCCCTCGTCGGTGTAGCCGTCCGTCTCGTACAGCTGGCCGGGGATGAGGTGCCGCACCACCGCCCCGGCCCTGGACGGCTCCCGTCTCGCGAGCGATCCCTGCACCGCGCGAAACACCCCATGGACGGCGACGAGCTTGTAGCTCATGGAGCCCGCGAGCGCCTCGGAGATCAGCTGCGAGACGTCGTATCCCCTGGGGCTGCCCTCCTCGTGCCTGGACTGGCTGACGCTGTGCTGGGGCACGAAGTGGGTGCGGTCGAGTGGGATGTCCCACGACGCAGAGAGGTATCGCGCGAGGGCGACGGCCGCCGCCCACTGGGCGGGAGTGACCGGGGTGCCGTCGTTCGGCCCGGCAAGCGCCACGCCTATCCCGCGAACGTCGCACTGCTCACCGCGGAAGACCCCCCACACGGAGTCGCCGGAGTGCATCGCCCCGTACTTCGCCTCGTCGACGCAGTGGTACACCGCGCCGTCCGGCGCAATCAGGTAGTTGTAGCTTATGGGCGGCGCGTTCGCGTCGCTGGGATCCCAGTCCGCCTCGTGCCACACGACGAACAGGGGCCGAATACCCTCAGGCCTTGGGCGCTTGTGCGGGGTACGGTTCAGGTAATCATCTCTGAGCTTCAAGCCTGGTTCCAGTCCAGGGTGCCGGCGGTGGGTAGACGTATTCACCACGCGCCTTCCACCAATCCTCCACTGGTTGTACGCCGCGGTCGGATATGATTGCATGGTGTAGCACAGGTGAGTCCATTAGTCCATGCCCTGGCCGCCTCACGCCCGTATGGAGACGACGAATGTCCGCGCAGGAGGCCAACAAGGAGCTGGTCAGGAAGCTGTTTCAGGATGTTTGGAACGCGAAGCGGATCGAGGCGATGTACGACTTTCTTTCGCCCGATTACGTCGGTCACGATCCCGTCGACTCCTTCCTGGCCCACACCGTCGAGGGAACCGAGGGCGCTATCGCGTACGTTCGGCTCCTGCACGACGCCCTGTCCGAGATCCACTTCGAACTGGAGGACATCATTGCCGAGGGGGACCTCGTCGTGGTACGGTTCGTCGCCGAGGGGGTGCATACCGGAGCTCTGCTCGGCATCCCGCCCAGCGAGAACCGGGTCCGCATAGACGGCAGCGCGATCTACCGGATCGCGGAGGGCAGGATCGTGGAGGCGTGGCACGCCTACGACTACCTCTCCCTCCTCAGGCAGCTGGGCGCAGAGGCCCCGCTCGAGCCGAAATAGTGCATCGCTGGCACGATATGTGCTCAATGCTACATAATGCAGTCGCCCTCGGTGCCACCTCCCGCGGCCGGGACCTCGTAAGCGTGAACGACAGCAGGCCCACCGTCATCGTCGTGGAGGACAGCGACGAGGTAAGGGACGTCCTCACCTTCCTCCTCGAGGAGGAGGGCTACAATGTGTTGCCCATCGAGGACGGCGAGACCGCGCTCGTGATGTGCAGGCGGGTGCGCCCCGCCCTGGTCACCCTCGACATCGGGCTTCCCGGCCCTGATGGGCGCGAGGTGCTGCGCAGGCTGAAGGCCGATCCCGAGACCTCCTCCATCCCCGTGCTCGTCCTCACGGGCATGGACGAGCTCGTCGCCTCCGTGACGGAGCAGGGGGCGGATGCGGTGCTCGTCAAGCCCGTGGACCTGAACGACCTGAGGCGCGCGATGGCGGCCCTGCTCGGCCGCGGCACCTGACATCCGCTCCCTGCTCTGTATAATCTGAGCATGAGATCCACGCCCCCCCGCCGGTCGTGCGACGTCCTGGGCGTCAGGCTCGATCTCCTCGACACCCGGGACGTGCTCGACGCGGTCGAGCGGATGCTCTCCGACGGGCGCGCGCACCAGATCGTCACCGTGAACCCCGAGCTCGTGATGCGCGCACGGCGCGATCCCCGCTTCCGCGAGACGCTCGAGCGCAGCGACCTGGCGACGGTGGACGGGGTGGGCGTCGCGCTCGCGATCCGGCTGCTGTACGGCGCGCGCGCGCCGCGGGTGACGGGCGCGGACCTCGTCGTGGACCTCTCGAGGCTCGCGGCCGAGCGAGGCTGGCCGGTGTTCCTGCTCGGCGGTAAGCCGGGGGTGGCCGAGGCGGCCTCGCTGCGCCTGCGCGAGGCGATCCCTGGGTTGCCGGTGGCCGGCACCTGGGCGGGCGGCCCCGACCCGTCCGAGGATCGGACTATAATGGGTATGGTGAGGTCCGGCGGGGCGCGGCTCCTGTTCGTCGCGTACGGCGCTCCGGCTCAGGAGTACTGGATCCGGCGCAACCTTCCCAGCCTCGGGTCGTGCGTGGCGATCGGCGTGGGAGGGGCGCTCGATTACCTGGCGGGAGCGGTGCCGCGAGCGCCGAGGCTCGTTCGCAGCGCCGGACTCGAGTGGCTCTACAGGCTCGTCAGACAGCCCTGGAGATGGCGCAGGCAGGCGGTGCTTCCAGTCTACGCCCTGCTCGTGCTGGAAGCATGGGCGAGGCGCAGACTGCGGACCCGACGGAAGCGATGAAGACATGATGACCGAAGAGATGCGGTGCGCCAGGCACCCGAACGAAGTTACCAACCTGACCTGCTCCAGGTGCTCGAAGCCCGTGTGCGTGCGCTGCATGGTGTACACTCCGGTGGGGATAAGGTGCAGGGACTGCGCACGGGTCGCCCGCTCGGGCCTGTACGCGCCGACGCTCGGGCACCTGACCCGGGCGGCCGGAGCTGCCGCTGCTTGCGCGCTCGTGATGGGCGTCGTCTGGGGACTGTTCCCGGCGTTCGGTTTCTGGTTCGCACTCGTCCTCGGGTTCGGCGGCGGCGAGCTCGTCAACCTCGCCGCCAATCGCAAGAGAGGACTGGAGCTGCAGTCCATCGCGGGCGCGATGGTCATCGCCGCTTTTCTGATAGCGATGGGCGTGAGCAACGTCCGCGACACGGGCCTGATGGGAGAGATCATCTTCGAGACCGTCGTCGCGGCGCTCGCGCTCGTGCTCGCCGTGTACCGGCAGAGGTAGCGCGCCGTGAGCCGCGCGGCCCCTAGTGACCACGCGTCGCTTGTCAGCCGTTTCCGCGACGTCGAGGTAGCCGTGGTTGGCGACATCTGCCTCGACCGCTACGTCGTGGGGCGCCCCAGCAGGATGTCCCGCGAGGCCCCGGTGGTGGTCCTGGAGTGGACGCGGGAGTACAGCCTGCCGGGCGAGGCGTCGAACCCCGCGCTGAACGTCGCCGCGCTCGGAGGACGGGCCTGTCTGGTGGGGCTCACCGGGCACGACGCGACCGCCGAGGAGCTGTCGGTGCATCTGAGGTCGCGCGGGGTGGTCGTGGACTACCTCGTGGCCGACGCGGCGCGCATCACCACCGAGAAAACGCGCATCCTCGCCGAGGGGCTGTGGGTGCTGCCTCAGCAGCTCGCCCGCGTGGACCGGCTCGACAGGGTCCCGATATCCGCCGCTCTCCAGGAGAAGCTGTGCTCGCACATCGAGGAGCTCGGGCCTCGCGTCCACGCCCTGCTGCTCTCCGACTACAAGAACGGCGTCGTGAGCGAGCGCGTGATCGAGTGCGCGCTGCGCTCCGCCCGACGCCACGGCAAGCTGATCACCGTGGACTCGCAGGGCGACCTGTACAGGTTCGCCGGGTTCGACTGCGTGCGCTGCAACAGGGCCGAGGCCGAGGCCGTGCTCGGCACGAGGCTCGAGACCGACGAGGACTTCGAGCGCGAGCTGCGCGGCCTGTCCGAGAAGCTCGAGTGCCGGGCCCTCGTCGTCACCCGCGACGCCGAGGGCATCTCGGTGTACTCCCGCTCGGAGGGTTACCAGCACGTGCCCGCCTGCCCGGTGCAGGTGGCGGACGTCGTGGGCGCGGGTGACACCGTGATCGCCGTGCTCACGCTCGCGCTCGCGGCGGGCGAGTCCTTCGCCTCTGCCGCGTTCGTGGCCAACCGCGCCGCGGCGCTCGTCGTGCAGCACGTGGGCAACGCCTGCCCGACGCCCGACGAGCTGCGCCGGGCGCTCTCGGAGGGCTGAGGTGATGAGGGGCCGCGTGCTGGGCGAGGCGGAGGCCGTGCGCGAGCGCGAGAGGCTCAGAGCCGAGGGCAAGCGGGTCGGCTTCACGAACGGGTGCTTCGACCTCCTGCACGTCGGACACGTGCGCTACCTCGCCGAGGCGCGGGCGCTCGTGGACGCGCTGATTGTCGGGCTGAACGCCGACGAGTCCGTCCGCGAGCTCAAGGGCCCCGACAGGCCGGTGACACCCGAGGATGAGCGCGCGGAGGTGCTCGCGGCCCTGCGATCTGTGGACTGCGTGGTCGTCTTCCCCGACCGCACCGCCGAGCGGCTCGTCGCGCTCCTCCAGCCTGACGTGTACTTCAAGGGCAGCGACTACTCCCTCGACCCCGACGTGCTCCCCGAGGCTCGGATCGTCCGGTCCTACGGAGGGGAGGTGAGGCTGATGAAGCTCCACCCCGGCCGCTCCACGAGCGAGATCGTCCACAGGATCAGGGATCGGGAGCGGTGAGCCGCTTTCTGCCGGGCATTGAGCTCAGCCGCCTGTTCTACCGTGAGGCGATCGCGCCGCTGATCCGCGGGCGCTTCCCGGGCCTGCGCCACTCGGCAGGGCTGCTCGGGCCCGGCTCGGAGGTGCTCGGCTTCGACTCCGAGCGCTCCACGGACCACGAGTGGGGGCCGCGCGCGCTCGTGTTCCTCGGAGAGGATGACCTCGAGACCGTGGGGGGCGAGCTCGCGGAGACGTTTCGGTGGAAGCTGCCCCGGACATTTCGGGGCTACCCCACGCACTTCGCGCCGACTGGAGAGGCCGGGATCAGCGCGCTCGGAGAGGCGGGCGCCGGTCCGATCAACCATAAGGTGCACGTCGTCTCGGTGTCGGGCTACTTCAGGGCCCAGCTCGGCCTCGACCCCCGAGAGGGGATGAGCGCCGCAGACTGGCTCTCGATCCCGCAGCAGCGGCTGCTCGAGCTCACCTCGGGCGAGGTGTTCCACGACGGTCTGGGTCAGCTGATTCCGATTAGGACAGGGCTCGCGTACTATCCGCGCGACGTGTGGCTGTACGTGATGGCGGCTCAGTGGCAGCGCATCGCGCAGCAGGAGGCGTTCGTCGGGCGCGCGGCCGAGGCGGGCGACGACCTGGGCTCGCGGCTGTCGGCCGCATCGCTCGTGCGCGACCTGATTCGCCTGTGCTTCGCGATGGAGCGGCGCTACTGGCCGTACGCCAAGTGGCTCGGCACCGCGTTCTCGCGCCTCGACTGCGCCGTCCGCGTGGGGCCGCACCTCGACGCCGCGCTAGCCGCGGCCTCGTACCCCGAGCGCGAGCGCCGCCTCTGCGCGGCCTACGAGCTCGTCGCCGGGATGCACAGCTCGCTCGGCATCACGCCGCCGCTCGACACTGCCGTCCGGCCGTTCTTCGGGAGGCCGTATCGCGTCATCTTCGCGGGCAGGTTCGCCGAGGCGCTGCTGCGCGAGCTCCGCGACCCCGAGGTCCGGGGCATCCCCGTGCTGTTCGGCGCGATAGATCAGATCACGGACAGCACGGACCTGCTCGGCTCGCAGGAGGCAGTCCGGGTCGTCCGGGGACTCTACCGCGAAGTGTGATGCCGAGCCCGGGTGATGGGTCCGCCATTCCTGAGCCCCTGCCCCGCCCCTGTCATCAGGACGGCAGGCGTCGTGGTCGGCGTGACGGGGTGCGCCCTGGGCGGCTCCCCGCGGCGGGCGGCCACTCCGCGCTACGGGTTGAACTGGTCTATCTGCGCCCTCTGCAGCCTGCCGCTGTAGTCCACGTAGATCGCCTTCCACTCGGTGAACACGTCGAGCGCGGTCCACACGGCCCCCTCGCGGTGGCCGTTGCCCGTGCCGCGCGTGCCCCCAAACGGCAGGTGCACCTCCGCCCCTATTGTCCCGGCGTTGACGTACAGGATGCCGGTCGTCACGTCGCGCATCGCCCGGAACGCGCGGTTCACGTCGCGCGTGTAGATCGAGGAGGAGAGGCCGTACTTCGTCGAGTTGTTCACCCTGATCGCCTCGTCGAGGTCTCCGACCGAGAGTATCGAGAGCACGGGTCCGAAGATCTCCTCCTGGGCGATCCGCATGCCGGGGCGGACGTCCGCGAACAGCGTCGGCGCGTAGAAGTATCCCCGGCTCAGGCCGTCCCCGGTCGGGATCTCGCCGCCGACGAGCAGCCTTGCGCCCTCCCGCACGCCGATCTGCGTGTACTCGTGGATCCTCCGGCGCTGCCGCTCGTTGATCACCGGCCCCACGTCCGTGCTCTCGTCGAGGCCGTTGCCAAGCCTGAGCCTCGATGTGCGCTCGAGGAGCTTCTCCACTAGGGGCTTCTCGACGTCCCTGTGCACGATCAACCGGCTCGCGGCGGTACACCTCTGTCCGGTGGTGCCGAACGCGCTCCAGATGATCCCCTCGACGGCGAGGTCGAGGTCGGCGTCCTCCATCACCATGATCGCGTTCTTGCCGCCCATCTCGAGGCTGATCTTCTTGTTCTTGCCGGCCGTCTCTGCCACGACCCGCGCCCCGGTCTCGGTCGAGCCGGTGAACGAGACGATGTCCACGTCCGGGTGGTGGAGCAGGGCGTCCCCCACCTCCGGGCCGCCCCCGGTGACGAAGTTCAGCACTCCCTCGGGCAGTCCGGCCTCCTCGAAGATCCTGACCAGCTCCGCCGCGGTCGCGGGCGTGTCGGAGGCCGGCTTGAATACGACGGTGTTCCCCGCGACCAGCGCGGGCATCAGCTTCCAGGTGGGTATCGCCATCGGGAAGTTCCACGGCGTGATCGCGGCGACCACGCCGACGGGGTCGCGCACCGCCATCTGGAACTTGTCGGGCATCTCGGAGGGGGTGGTGACGCCGAACAGCCGCCGGCCCTCGCCCGCGACGTAGAAGGCCATGTCTATGCCCTCCTGCACGTCCCCCCGTGCCTCCAGGAGCACCTTGCCCATCTCCTGCGTCATCAGGCGGGCTATCTGCTCCTTGCGCTCCTTCAGGAGCTGCCCGACCGCGTACAGGATCTCCCCGCGCTTCGGGGCGGGGTACTTCCGCCACTGCTCGAAGGCCGATCGAGCGGCCCGCACCGCGCGGTCCACGTCCTCGGAGGACGAGGCGGCGACGGTCGCCACGGTCTCTCCCGTGGCGGGGTTGAGGTCCTCGAAGGTGCGGCCGGTGCTCGCGGGCACCCACCTGCCTCCGATGTAGTTCTGTATCTCGCCCATCAGAGCATCCTCCTTCGGCGGCAAGATTATATCACAGCCTCCGGGCGCGCCCGAGCAACTGCAACCGCGCCCCAATCGATGCGGCCTTGCATATGCAATCAAATCTACTTGGTATTGCACCCCTATAGAGACCCGCGCCTTGCGCGCTAAAACGCGCGAGTGCTATGCTGTCTGGGTGGCTCGGGAATAACTCCCGACTTATTGCGAGTTGTACTAAATATGACGATAGAGCGAAGGCTTCCGGAAGGGTCGGTACTCACCCCATGAGTTTCACCACACTCAGCCCGGCGAGGGAGACCGCGCTCGGGCTCATCGGCAACACGCCCCTCCTCCGCCTCGAGCGATTCGACGAGCTCCGGCCCGGTGTCGAGCTGTACGCGAAGGCGGAGTGGTACAACGCCGGAGGGTCGGTCAAGGATCGCGCGGCGCTGCGGATCATCGAGGACGCCGAGCGCGACGGGCGGCTGCGTTCGGGCGTGACCCTGATAGACTCCACCAGCGGCAACACGGGCATCGCCTACGCGATGATCTGTGCGATCAAGGGCTACGACTGCGAGATCGTGATGCCGGAGAACGTCAGCGAGGAGCGCAAGCGCATGATCGCCGCGTTCGGCGCGCGCATCACCTACACCGATCCGTACGAGGGCTCCGACGGCGCCATCCGCTACGTGCGCGACCTCGTAAGCCGCGAGCCGGAGAGGTACTTCTACGCCGATCAGTACAACAACCCGTCGAACTGGCGCGCGCACTACGACACCACGGCGCCCGAGATCTGGGAGCAGACGGGTGGACGGGTCACCCACTTCGTCGCGGGCCTCGGCACGACCGGGACGATGGTCGGGGCGGGGCAGAGGCTGCGCGAGCTCAGGCCCGACGTGAGACTGATCGGCGTGCAGCCGGACGAGCCGTGGAACGGGCTCGAGGGACTCAAGCACCTGGAGACGGCGATCGTGCCCGGCATCTACGACGAGTCGATCCTGGACGAGACGCGCTTCGTCTCTACCGAGGCCGGGTTCGAGACCGCCCGGGAGCTTGCGAGGCGGGAGGGGCTCTTCATCGGCCCCTCCGGAGGGGCAGCCCTCCGCGCGGCGCTCGACACCGCCGCGGGCCTCGAGGAGGGCGTGATCGTGGTGCTCGTGCCCGACGGAGGCCAGCGATATCTCAGCACCAACCTGTGGGCGCGCGATCACCACGGGTAAGGGCACTTCTACCCGAGGGACGAGCGGACATGCTAACGTATAGTGGCGCCCGGGGACAGGGCGCCGAGCTCCGGCGGACGAACACCAGCACGGCCGCACGGAGGCACCAGGAGGGAAACGCGGATCCATGGCAGTAGTCGAAGTACAGATACCGGGACCGCTGCGCACGCACACCGGCCAGCAGTCGAAGGTGCGGGCGCAGGGTAGCACGGTCGGCGAGGTCCTTCAGAACCTCGCGCAGGAGTACCCCAGCATCTCGTCGCAGCTGTTCGAGTCCGACGGCTCGGTCAGGCGCTTCATCAACCTGTTCGTGAACGGCGAGGACGTGCGCGGCAAGGGCGGGCTCGACACCGAGGTGAGCGAGGGCGACAGGGTCGGCATCCTCCCGGCGATGGCCGGAGGCACGGGCCTCACGCCCGAGCAGGTGCAGCGTTACCACCGCCACCTCATCATGCCCGAGGTCGGGAGCCGGGGGCAGCGCAGGCTCGCGGCGTCGAAGGTGCTGATCGTCGGAGCGGGTGGCCTCGGCAGCCCCGCGGCCATGTATCTGGCGGCCGCAGGCGTGGGCACCATCGGCATCGTAGACTTCGACGAGGTCGAGATCAGCAACCTGCAGCGACAGATCCTGCACGGCGCGGACGACCTCGGCAAGCGGAAGGTGGACTCCGCGGCGGAGACCCTCGAGCGCATCAACCCGACGATCAACGTGATCAAGCACGACGAGCCCCTGACCTCCGCCAACGCGCGCGAGATCATCCGGGGCTACGACGTCGTGATCAATGGCTGCGACAACTTCCCCACGCGCTACCTCGTCAACGACGTGTGCTACTGGGAGAACAAGCCGCTCGTGGACGGCTCGATAATGCGGTTCGACGGCCAGCTCACGGTGTACGCGCCCGGCCACGGGTGCTACCGCGACCTGTTCCCGACCCCGCCTCCCCCCGGGATGGTCCCGAGCTGCGCGGAGGCGGGCGTGCTCGGCGTGCTGCCGGGCATCGTAGGCACGCTCCAGGCGCTCGAGGCCATCAAGCTCATCCTGGGCATCGGCGAGCCGCTCGTCGGCAGGATGCTGATGTTCGACGGCCTCTCGATGGAGTTCCGGGAGCTCAAGCTGCGCAAGGACCCCGAGTGCCCGGTGTGCGGCGAGCACCCGACCATCACCGAGCCGATAGATTACGTACAGTTCTGCGGAGTGCCGCACGAGACGGCGCTAGTGGGATAGAGGCAACGCACCACCGAGGAGGACATACCCAATGGCTCAGGCACCCGACCTTCAGCAGTACGCGCACCCCGAGGTGCTCGTGTCGACCGAGTGGGTGGACGAGCACAAGAACGACCCGAACGTGAAGCTGCTCGAGGTGGACGTGGACACCTCCGCCTACGACCAGGGGCACATCCCCGGGGCGATCGGCATCAACTGGAAGACGCAGCTCCAGGACCAGGTCGTGCGCGACCTCGCCCCGAAGGAGGCCCTCGAGGAGCTCCTGGGCAGGTGCGGGGTCACGCCGGACTCGACGATTGTCGTGTACGGGGACAACAACAACTGGTTCGCCACTTGGGCGTTCTGGCAGCTCAAGTACTACGGCCACGAGGACGTGCGCGTGATGAACGGCGGCCGCGCGAAGTGGGTCGCCGAGGGGCGCGAGCTGACCACCGAGACCCCGCAGGTCACGCCCACAGAGTACAGGTTCCGCGGAGCTGGCGACGAGAGTATCCGGGCGTACCGCGAGGACGTGCTGAACGCGCTGCGCGAGCACAGCGCGGGGCTGGTGGACGTGCGCTCCCCGAAGGAGTACAGCGGCGAGCTGCTCGCTCCCGAGGGCATCCCCCAGGAGGGCGCGCAGCGGGGCGGCCACATCCCGGGAGCCGTGAACGTGCCCTGGAGCCAGGCCGTGAACGAGGACGGCACCTTCAAGAGCGCGGACGAGCTTCGGCAGCTGTATCAGTCGAAGGGCATCACGCCCGACAAGGAGGCTATCGCCTACTGCCGGATCGGCGAGCGCTCGTCGCACACCTGGTTCGTGCTCAAGTACCTGCTCGGGTACCCGGACGTGCGCAACTACGACGGCTCGTGGACCGAGTGGGGCAGCGCGGTGAGGGTGCCGGTTGAGAGGTAGGTCCCGCGATATGGTTGAGCTCCCGCGAGCTCTGTACGAGGACATCCTGAGCCACGCGGCCGAGGGGTATCCCAACGAGATCTGCGGCATGCTCGCGCGCGACCAGGAGGGGCGCCCAGTCAGGCTCTACCGGATCGCCAACCGGGCCGACACGCCGCGCACGTTCTACGACATGGACCCACAGGAGCAGTTCCAGGCGATGATGGACATGGAGCAGCGCGGGCTCGAGCTGCACGGCATCTACCACTCTCACCCGCACTCTCCGGCCTACCCGTCCCACACAGACCGTGAGCTCGCCTTCTACTCGGATGCGATATACTTCATCTGCAGCCTCGAGAAGAAGGAGAGGCCCGTCCTCCGGGCTTTCACGATCGTGGACGGCGACGTGCGCGAGCAGGGGCTGCGCGTGGTGGACCGCGAGCCAGGCGCGGAGGAGGCCGAGCCCTGCTGCTAGGATGCATCACACCGGTGAGGTGATCGAATGAGTGTGAACGTGGTCAACAACCAGGAGGAGTACGAGGAGCCCTTCGAGCGCATAGACGCCGAGCGCGCCCGCCGGATGGTGGACAGCGGCGAGGCGAGGCTCATTGACGTGCGCGAGCAGGACGAGTGGGACGCCGGGCACGCCCCGCAGGCTCAGCACGTCCCGCTGAAGGAGTTCCTTGCCAACCCCGGCAAGTACGTCCAGCCGGCGGATAAGGTAGTGTTTACCTGCGCGGTCGGTCAGCGCAGCGCCGTCGCCGCGGAGATGGCGGCGGCGGTAGGGCTGGAGCACGTGTACAACCTCGAGGGCGGGATCAAGGACTGGCGCGCTCGCGGCTTTCCCGTCGAGTAGTCGTCCACCGCCGCGCATTACTCAGGGCCGCGTCCTCGGGGAGGACGCGGCTTCGTTATCTCCGGCGTTCGCTTTCCCCTATACTCAATGCTGGTGCGCCGTTGCGCGGAGGCAGGTGATTGAGCTACCAGCTCTGGGTCGGACCGGCCATATTCGTCGCCACTCTCGCGCTCGTCGTCGCGCGGCCGAGGGGGCTGCCGGAGTGGCTCTCCGCGACCTGCGGGGGGACGGCAATGCTCGCCGCGCGCATCCTCACACCGCAGCAGGCGGCGCAGGTGCTGCTGCGGAACTGGAACGTCTTCGGCTTCTTCCTGGGGCTGATGGTCATCGCCGCCGTCGCGGAATCCGCGGGCTTCTTCGACGCGCTCGCCCGGATGGCCGCTCGAGGAGCCCGCGGCAGCTCGCGCAGGCTCCTGCTGAACGTGATGCTGATCGGCGCGATCATCACCACTTTCCTGACGAACGACGCCACAGCGCTCATCCTGACGCCGCTCGTGTACGCGCTCGTCATCAGGCTCAGGCTTCCCGCGCTGCCCTACATGTTCGCCTGCACGTTCATCGCGGACACCGCCTCGTTCGTGCTGCCCGTGAGCAACCCGATCAACGTGCTCGTGCTCACCGCCTTCCCGCACACCCTCCCGGATTACCTGCGGCACCTGCTTCTGCCCGCCCTCCTCGTGATCGCCCTGAACGTGGCGGCGTTCGCATTCCTCTTTCGAGACGACCTGAGCGACCGGTTCGACCCGGATCTGATGGGCGCCGATGCGAAGGCCGGGGAGATGGGCTTCTTACGATTCGTCGTCGCGTCGCTGGCCGGAATCGCCGTCGCCTACGTCGCCGGGGCGGCCCTGGGCTGGAAGCTCTCGATAGTCGCACTCGCGGGAGCGCTCTGGCTGCTGGTGGGCGCGGCGGTCACACGTGAGCTGCGCCAACCAGCAGCCAGAGCGCTCCCGCGAG